>JAIXVG010000284.1 GCA_027483145.1 Planctomyces sp. | reverse complement strand
CTTAGGTCGGGGTTGCCCTGTCCAAACGACACCGATTGAACCGGCGACGTTCGTCGAAGATTTGCTTGCTTCTCGTCTAACACCTGAAGGGTGTGACGTAGATGCCAGAAGCACTGTTTTACCTGATCGCAGCCGTAATCGGCGGCGCTGTTGGCTTTTTTGCCAAGCAACTTCTCTTAGGCTCTGCCTTCAAAAACCGGGACGAAATCCTGCGGGAGGCCGCGCGGGAGGCCGAAAATCGGATCAAGTCGGCCGAGCTGACCGCAAAAGAGGAGGCGCTCAAGCGTCGCGAAGCGGGCGAAAAAGAACTTTCAGGCCTGCGGGAAGAATTGCGCAACGAAGAACGCAAACTCGATAAACGTGAGATGGCCCTGACAGAACTTCAGGACAACATCTCCAAAAAAGAGCGGATGCTCGAAGCGACCCAAAACAAACTGGCCGAGCGCAGCAAAGTCTTTGATGCCCGCGAACGTGAACTGGAAAAGGCCATCAAGCAAGAGCAGGAAGAGCTCTACAAAATCAGTGGCCTCGACCAAAAGACCGCCACTGACATGCTGCTGACCAAACTCGAACAGCAACTCAAAAGTGAAACCGGCGCCCTTATCCTTAAGCATGAGGCCCAACTTAAGCAGGAATCCGAACGCCTTGGCCGAGAAATCGTCGGGATGGCAATTCAAAAATATGCGTCTGCCCACACCTCGGAAACGACCGTTTCGACCGTCGATATTCCCAACGACGAAATGAAGGGACGCATCATTGGCCGTGAAGGCCGCAACATTCGGGCCTTCGAGAAAGCGACCGGCGTTGATGTGATTGTTGACGATACTCCGGGTGTGGTGGTGGTTTCGGCGTTCGATAGCGTTCGCCGCGAGACGGCCAAGCTGTCACTCATCAAGCTGATTCAAGACGGCCGCATTCACCCCACCCGTATCGACGAAATTGTCCTCGAAACTCAGCGTGAGATGGACGAGTACATTCGCCGCCAGGGAAGTGAAGCAGCTCAAGAGGCAACCGTCCCTGCCCTGCATGAAAAACTGCTCGACCTGATGGGCCGTTTGCACTTTAGAACCAGCTACAGTCAGAACGTGTTGCGGCATTCGATTGAAGTCGCCCACTTAACTGGCCTGATGGCTGAGCAGCTTGGACTTGATGGCCGGCTGGCCCGCCGATGCGGGTTCCTGCACGACATCGGCAAAGCGGCCGACCACGAAATGGAAGGGGGCCACCCAGCCGTCGGGGCCGAGCTGCTGAAGCGCTACGGCGAAAAGCCCGAAGTGATTCACGCCGCCAAGGGCCACCACGACGACATTCGCCCCGAGTACATCTATACCGTTCTCGTGGCTGCAGCCGACGCTTGTTCCGCCTCGCGCCCTGGTGCGCGGCGTGAAACGCTGGAGAAGTATGTTCGCCGATTGGAAGAACTGGAATCGATTGCCTGCGGCTTCCCCGGAGTCGAACAAGCTTACGCCGTTCAGGCAGGCCGTGAAGTTCGCGTGATTGTCAATCCGCGAGACGTCAATGACCGTGAAGCCGCCAAACTATGCCGCGACTTGGCCACCGCGATCGAGACCTCCATGACCTACCCCGGTGAAGTCAAAGTGACCGTGTTGCGCGAAACCCGGGTGGTGGAGTTTGCGCGGTAGTGGTTTGCTGCACTACTAATCGAGGATCTCGTCTGACTCGGACAGGACTTCGTCGAGAAGACTGCGCAGCCCCATTTGATCTGCTTTGGCTAGGATTGTTTGGGATTCTTCGTTTATCGAACGTCTGAAAAGCTGCCGCACATCGCGGCGGCTTTTGTGACTCCCTTTGCTGATCCAGATTAGTTTCGAAAGCGTTAAATCTGTTAACGAAACGATCGGGACAGTAAGACCGGTAAAAAGCTCGACCTCAATTGAGCGACTGATCTCGCCAGAGATTAATTCTCGAGGGTATATGTCGATTTTCAGTGACTCGTTCGTATCAAAAAGCTGGAACGGACGGCTATTGGCAATTGCATCTCGCACTACGGTCTCGTCGAATAGGTAACCTTGTGCGGCCAGGTTGGGAACCAACAGATCGATCTGCTTAGCTGCTGCGAAGGGATCGACGACAACGTCTAAGTCCTGTGTCAACCTGGGTTCGGAATAGTGAACTGCAGTGATCCCTCCAGTAAGGTGAAACTTAATGCCCAACGTGTCTAGGACTCGGATCAGCCGCTCAACTACGACACGAAAGAGATCAGGAGAAAACATGCTGGATGTGCTCCTCGATCAGCTTCTTGATTGCTGGGTCACTATCGTAAATCCGTAACGCGACCTCCCACTTGAGGCGCTCTGGGCAAGCATCCCCAAACTTGGCCTTAGCCTGCCGCAGGTAAAGATCACGCATCCAGTTGAACATATCCTGCATGCGTGCCAACTTCTCGGCCGATGTCATGCGATTGATCGCTAGCTGATACTGATCTTCAACGGAATTGGACATAAAACGGTTACCCGAACTCCGAATAAATCGAGGTCGATAATAGGCGTCACTGGGATTTCGGATTGTACAACCATCTTAGCTTCCCTGCAGCGCCGATGGTCTTTGCTCGCAGTCACTCGGCAAAGCGAGGAGCATCATTCGCTCCTTTTTGGTGGTTACTTCACTGAAGGGAGCGCATCTAAAACCTCTTGGTGCTCTTTTATAACTACCTCCCAATGTGGGCGTTGATTCGCTTTCAAAAAGTCGAGCGTCTTTTGTAGTCGCTCGCGGAACTGTTCTTCGGTCAGGCTTTCGCTGAGTTCGCCCAGGCGAGTCGTGCGCTGGACCGACATGTTTGTTGTAGTCATCAAGTCAACCGGACATACGATCCACCCTTCCGCG
>JAIXVG010000593.1 GCA_027483145.1 Planctomyces sp. | reverse complement strand
TCGGCCAACGCTAACCGTCCACTTCCTTGATCGTCAGTAAACCGAACTTCTGCAATTGGCTGGCCCGCACTATCCCACAAACGCCCCGTATGCCTGCCCCCTTCGCCACTGGACTTCCAGTATCGCAACCCCAGCAATACAGTCGGTTCGGAAACTGTGAACACGGTCCCAAGCTCGTAAGCTCTTCCATCGGATTGCTTGAGATGAATGGGCTTCTGTTCGGCGTATAGCCACTGCTGTTGCGGCCCCCCTGTTGTTTGCAATACCGGGTCAATGAAATAGGAAGTCTGATACCGCTCCGCGGGGAAGTGGCCAGGATTTCCAAAGACGCCACGCCGATAAGTGGCCGATCCGTCTGGAAAGGGAGCCAAATCGGTATCGCGTGAGCTGGCATAAGTACTGTTAATATTGACCGAAATGGTGTACTCAACGTCGGGAAGAAGTTGAACAGGTTGATCAAACGTTGCCGCTCGCCAGCCATGTTCAGGGGGAAGTGTTTCGCCACCCAAGACCTCCAGGAATCGCCGAGGGACTTCATCGCCAAGCTTATTGGGTTCGCCACGACGCTGGACCCGAGCATTCTGCGGCGTTCCATCCTGGACAGCGTATGCGACAGGAAACGCTCCAGCATCGCGCAGCATGGTTCGTTTGTGCTCTAGAGTGGCCAGCTGCTCGTCTTGATCTTTAGTTGGCAGTTTTGCTGAATCAAGCTGTTTCTTGACGGCAACAGTTTCGGCAATCTGGTGTTCAAGCTCTGCTAACTTGGCATCAAACACCTGTTGATGCCTTGCCACTTCAGCAGGAACTGGCAGCGGGTGAAACCCATGTGGCTTTGGGTCATATTCGGCACCGGCGTAAGGGTACTGGGTACTGGCAAAGAAACCGTAAAGACCGTAGTAGTCCTTCGCGGTAATGGGATCAAACTTGTGGTCGTGGCAGCGCGCGCATCCAATTGAAAGCCCCAGCATAACTTGGCCGATATTGTCGAGCGTATCTTGAATCGTCAGGTGCTGGTCATCGTTCGGCTCAAAGCCAAAGCGGCGGGAAATGGCAGTATAGCCTGTGGCCGTAACGAGCGCCGAATAAACTTCCGGGGAGTCAACTTGTTTCGCTGCTAGTAAATCTCCGGCTAACTGTTCCCGCAGGAATTGATCGTAAGGCTTATCCTGATTGAACGAGTTGATGACGTAATCGCGATACAGGGCAGCTTGCGGCACGGGGTGATCAGACGTGACTCCGGAAGTATCAGCGTAGCGGACGAGATCGAGCCAATGCCGCCCCCACCGCTCGCCATAGGCAGTAGAAGCGAGCAGGCGCTCCACAACTGTCTCGAACGCCGTTGATGATTCATCGGCCAAAAAACTGTCGAGCTCTTCGATGGTTGGAAGTAGCCCTGTTAAATCGAGCGTAACTCGTCTTAACAACTTCTCGCGTGAGCAGTCTGGGTTGGGGGTGACACCTGCGGTTTGCTGCCGCGATTCAAGGAAGCTGTCGATACTGTTCCAAGCCCAGTTGCTGGATCGGGATTTCGGAGCCTCCTGAGGATTGAGCGGTTGCAACGACCAGAATTCTCGATCGGCATCGGTGATGCGTCCAGCGCGAATCGCGAGGGTCTCTGTTATGGCACTACCAGGCCACGGAGCACCTGCCGTTACCCAGTCAGAGAGAGCCACAATCTCCGTTGGGCTCAACTGGCCTTCGGGGGGCATCTGCAAATCGCCAACATGTTTAATAGCACGAATGAGGAGGCTTTCGGCCGGTTTCCCGGGCACAATGGCTGGCCCGCTATCTCCCCCGACAAGTATCGCGGCCCGCGAATCGAGGCTCAAACTCGACTCAGCCTTTTTCGGTCCGTGACATTCCCAACAGTGCTGGGCAAGGATCGGCCGAACGTGGTTCTCGAAGAACGTGTCCGAGTCTGGCGTCGCCTCGGCGCGGAGAGAAAGCATCTGCAGGCAGCAGCAGGCGATGACAGAGGTCGTCAAGCAAAGCTTCATGGCTGCAGACACCTGCTGTGTGTGAAAGCAGCCGATTCGCTGCACAAATAGAGCCTGTCTCAAGTACTTTAGATAATTGCGATTACTTGCCTTCAAGTACTAGGTCAACAGTATTCGGACCAGCTGCCAATTGTGCACGAAGATCGCTGTTTTCTGATGAAATGTACTTTTTGGGTATTACGGAACCCGTCTTTACGAACGAGGCCGGATCCCCCTTTTCCGCAGCAATCGCTGACCCCGACTGTTGTTTGGGCAGGATTGTGACAACATAGTCCCCTGGAGGCAGGGGTTCCTTCAACTGAAAAGTTCCTTGCTCGTTCAGATTGCCGTCTGCACCACTGCCTTGCAAGACGCTATAAAACATCACGCGACCTTCAGTGACCGGTTCGTTATTCCATTTGACAGACCCAGTCACATAGGCGCTCGCCCCGGGAGTAGCGGTTTGCTCGCAGCCGACCAGAAAACCTGTCAGAACCACAAGTAGGCCATGACTCGGGAATCGACGAAAGCCGAGGGCTGATTGACCGATGGAGCTTTGCATTGACTGGTCCAAATAGAGTCGCACGAGAAGTTCACGCCACGTAATCATCGGGCGTTGTAGGCTGCCATACCTGGGGGATACGGCAGCCTGAAGACGCACCTGCTTGCACGAAAGTGATGGCAATTAGAACTCGCTGACGACCTGACCATCTGCCTTAACGCATAGATTGCGAAGTGTTCCGATATCGATGTTGTCACTAATGAATCGCACGGTTCCATCAGCAAGGAGTACCTGAATTCCACCCGTGTGATACGAATTGAGAATCGTATTCGTTCGATAGGGGCCGTCTGCATCTCCTGGCGGTGTCCCAGTGCTGGCAAGATAGTTTGGCGGATACTTCACGGTTGTCACCCCAACCGAATAGTAAACGTTGTCGGCAGTGGCAGCTAAGGTAGCGGCCGTCTTGGTATGCCTCGCTCCACCCCAGCCGCCGGTATAGTTGGCAGAGATATAGGCGCGCACGAGGCCGACGCTGCCCGATTGTTCCGCCACCATAATTGTATTCGAAGACCCATCGGTCAGTCTGGCCAGAGAATTCCCCTCGTTCGTAGGCAAAACGCCGTTGCCACAGATGGTTCCATTGCTACCACCCGAGTAACAAGCGTTTGTCGAGCCTGCCGGGTCTGGAGTTGCCCCCGCAATGCCAGCGTAATGATGCATTTGCATTGCCGAGCCTGAATAGTTCTCGCAAGTTGGACATTGAGGATTGCCAGTCCCTCCATCGCCCAGAACAATCGCCCCGAAAGAACTGGATGGACACACATAGGCAGGTACCACCGTTCCGTACAGGATGGTATTCGGACCAGCAGCTCCGTAACCGGTATCCGAGCAAAATGACGAAGCGGCAAAATCTAGTCTGTTGTAGAGAGGCGCTTGATCGAGGTGCGGCAGCACCGACGTTCGCCAATTAATCGCTCGGCAGATGGGCACACCAGCAATACCGCCCCGGCTTCCCGGCGGAAACACCAGTGAGACGTCGTGATAATTGTGAAGAGCGAGTCCAAGCTGCTTCAGGTTGTTCTTGCACTGTGTGCGCCGGGCTGCTTCCCGAGCTTGCTGGACAGCAGGCAACAGCAACGCAATGAGGACTGCGATGATCGCAATCACTACCAATAGCTCGATCAACGTGAATCCCCTGCGGGACTTAGATTGTGTCGACGGTAACCCAGAACAACGATACCTGGACATAAGAGAGATCCTTTCGCAGAGATATTGGAAAACGCCCGAAGGGAATCGACGGGCAAGAAACCCCAACAAGAAATTCAGACTGCGCCCTTGCGAGAGTAATGATCAAGAGTATGATTGTCAACAATACGACGATAAGGTTTTGCGAAATCTTCTGAAATGGCAGAAATTTTGACGAACATTGGTTTTTGCGACCAACCCGTTACTCCTCGCTTCAACGGGGAAAGGTCAGCAAACTGCACACCTACCAGCGAATGGAGCCCCTTGATGACAACCGCTACGATCGACTTGAATCGGCTGCGCACGGAGACTTATGTGGCTGCCGTCTGCGATGTGCTGGATGAAATGGGCTATCGCCATCAGGCGATGCACCACCGATTAAGACCTTTGTTGCCAGATCGGTCAGCCTGTGGTTTCGCCGGCTATGCGAGGACATTTCAATGGATGGATGTCGAGCAGATTGATGAGGTGGATCGCTACGGACTGGAGATTGCTGCTGTCGACAGCTTGGGCCCCGGCGATGTGGCCGTCCATTCAACTGACTTTGGCGGCCGCAATGCGCCGTGGGGAGAACTACTTTCCACTGCGGCAGTCGCACGCGGGGCCGTAGGGTGCGTCTGCGATAGTCAAATTCGCGATTGCCTGAAGATTATGGAGCTAAACTTTCCCGTCTACTATGCAGGTATACGCCCACTCGATTCACTCGGGCGTGGCCGAGTGATGATGTACGACGTCCCCATTCGCTGTGGAGACGTTCTGGTTCAACCACGGGACATCGTATTTGCAGACTACGACGGGATTGTGGTGATTCCAAAGCAGATTGCGCACCTGGTGATCGATCGGGCCTGCGAAAAGTCGGGGAAAGAATCACTGTCAAGAGCAGCCCTTCAGGCGGGAAAGACCCTCCGCGATGTGTATGACAAATATGGCGTTCTATAGCAATTCCGAAGCAGTGTCTCCAAGGCATCGTTCAGCTCAATTTGCGCTGAAGCTCCCTTCATAGATTGCAATACTGCACCGCAGTGCAGGCATAGCGGCGAGCGACGCATACCAAGCTGTCGATCTGGACCCATTCCTCCAAAGTATGCGCCCCTCCTGCGATGGGTCCGTGGGTAATCGCGGGAATACCGGCTAAGGCCCAAAACGCATTACCGTCGTCCACAAATGGCTTTGCTCCATGCGTCAGGTTTCGGCCAGAATCTCGCATGATGACAGATTGAAAGGCAACGGTGAGATCATCGTTCGGGTCAAGCCTGAACGCATCCCGCATCGGCGAGAATTGCACTTCACCCGTGATTGAGTATTCGTTGGCGAGCGCTGAAAGAATCTGCGAAAATCGCTGTTCGACGCTTGCGCTCGTTACCCCTGGCAGCCAGCGACATGTCCCCTCCAACGTGGCTGTAGTCGGAAACTGGTTGTACAGCTCCCCCGCATGAATCTGGCCCACGAACACACTTCCGGGACCCGCGAGCGGGTCGCGAGCAATACCAATTTCGCGATCCCATTTCGAGAGTCGCTGAATCAGTTCGCTGGCTGCCAGAACAACTCCTGGCTCGTTGGGACGCATCACTTCGTGCACATTCTCGCCAGCGCGGTGCAGGGCCACTCGCCAAATCAATCCGCCTCGACCGACGATGGGCAAAAAGTCCTGGAAGTACTCCGGTATGAGAACGCCATCTCCGTGTAGTCCCGCCTCGATCATGGAGTTGAGTTGGCGGCCGTCTCCCCAGGGAGATTCGTGTAAATCGTGTGCAGTCAGAAGAACCGAACCATGCGTCAAAAGATCCAGCTCTCGAATGACGCGGAGCGCCTCTACAGCAGCCGCGATCCCGGCCTTCATATCGGCTGCACCGGTTCCTGTGAGTCGCCCATCGACCTGGGCAGGGGGTACGAACGGCAAATGGACGGTATCGAGGTGCCCTTCAAATTGAAGGCATCGACCAGGGTTTCGCCCGACATGCCGAACAATGACTGCGGGGGCTGCCGAGTGGTTGGCTTCTATTCTTTGAACCTGGAAACCTTCATCACTCAAAAGTTCGGCCAGCAGATCAGCAACCTCTCCACACTGACCTGTTGGGCTGTGTACAGACATAAGTCTAGTTGCAGTATTGATTAGTCTTTCCTCGTTGACCGCCTTCGCAATCTGACGGTATTGGCTAGAGGCCAGGGTGAGGGCGGAATTGGACACCGACATGCAGTTTCTCCTCGACAGCTCAAATTTGTGGGAATTGCGATCGCCGGCAATTGCTTAGATTGTTGACAATGATACAAATGGATTGTATTCTAGCAACGGGAGGTTACGGCGAATTTCTCGAATGGAGTCTGGTTTTTGATTTCTTTTCAAGCGACCTGCTGCAACTGACGTGTCGAGTGATTCGTCCTGAATTTTTTTGAGCCAATTGCCGAGACCCAAGCTGAAATGGTCCACTACGAAAAACTAACTTGGCCTGAGATCAACGACGCCATAGCAGCCGGGACGGTCTGTATTATTCCCTGCGGCAGTGTCGAGCAGCATGGCCATCACCTGCCCCTTGATGTTGATACAGTTTGTCCCCGGGGGATTGCGGTTGGCTCTGCAATAGAGCTAACAGGAAAGGCGCTGGTCCTTCCCCCGATTTGGTATGGCTACACGGCCCACGTGATGGATTTTCCTGGGACGATCAACACCCACCACACGACTTATCTGGAAAGCGTGATGGATGTCGGTCGGAGTCTGGCGTACCACGGATTTCGCAAGATTCTGCTTTTGAATGGTCATGGTTCTAACTCTCCCCTGTTGGATCTGGCAGCGCGGCGCATCAACCTTGAGACCGACGCCGAGTGTGCCATGCTGAGCTGGTGGTCGCTGTTGACCGTCGACAAGACATTTCTGCCAAGCTGGCGCGAAAGCAAGTTTCCTGGCGGGTGTGCGCATGCATGCGAGTTGGAAACGTCGCTCTATATGTACCTCGACGGCGGGAATGTACGCCGGGATTTAGTTCGTAACGGCGACATTAGGTTCAATCTCGAACAATCGCCGTTTCTTTGGTTGGATCTGTTTGCCTCTGGTCCTATGTCATTTATTCCGTGGACAAGCGCCTATGCTGAACATGGTGCATTTGGTGAGCCGGAACTGGCGAGTGAGGAAAAGGGTGAACGAGTCTACCTTGAGGCAGTCAAACAGCTCACTTTGCTCATCGACTGGTGGCATCGTCGACCTAAAGATGAGCGAAAGGACAAACATGCCGTCCCCCCAGCTATGCCAATGCCTTGGGGTCAACAGTCGGTCCGGCCGTGATTCAACGAGCTGGTTTAGAACAAAGTCTATATCAATTCGTATAAGGGAAAGCCTTGACCAGGATTACCAAAGTATCGGCAATTGTTCTGCGACTTCCAAGCGTAAATGCTGCAGCCGATGGAACGCAGGATACCTGCCTGATTAGCATTGAGACCGATGTAGGAATCACTGGCTGGGGAGAGGCTGATTCTTGTCCAACAGCAGTCAAAGCGGTTGTTGATGCGCCGTTGTCACACAAGATTTGCAACGGATTGGCCAACGCGATTACCGGCTGCGACCCGACAGATATCCCCGGGTGTATGCAGCAAATGCAATTGGCCGTGAGCTATTACGGCCGCACCGGATTAGGGTCGCACGCCATCGCCGGGGTTAACATGGCCCTGTACGACCTGCTGGGAAAGATTCGAAAACAGCCGGTGTATCAATTGTTGGGGGGCGCGCATCAAACCCGTTTTCGTGCTTACTCGTCGGTCTTGTTTGGCGACACGCCCGCTGAAACCTACGAGATTGGCCGTCGGTGGGTCGATCAGGGGTTCACTGCGGTCAAATTCGGCTGGGGGCCGATGGGGCAGAACGAGGCCAACGATATTGCCTTGATTCGTGA
>JAIXVG010000295.1 GCA_027483145.1 Planctomyces sp. | reverse complement strand
TTTGGTGGTATTGATGCGTGTTGAAACTTTGTAGAAGTCCTGGCGTGTCCGGAGGGCCATCACAATCTCTTCGAGGGCAGCGTTTCCTGCACGCTCGCCCAAACCGTTGATAGTGCATTCGACTTGCCGCGCACCGGCTTCAACGGCGGCCAAACTATTCGCGACCGCCAAACCGAGGTCATCGTGACAGTGCGCGCTGATGACCGCCTGAGAAATGTTGGGAACGTTCTGCCGCAAGTTGGTAATCACGTCGAAGTACTGCTTGGGTGTTGCATACCCAACCGTATCGGGAATGTTGACCGTCGTTGCCCCGGCCGCAATCGCCTTTTCGACAACTTCACATAAGAAGTCGGGTTCGGTGCGAGCCGCATCTTCTGGCGAGAACTCGATGTTTTCGCACCGCGCTTTCGCCCTGCTGACCATTTCAACGGCCGTGCGAACAATTTCCTCTTTGGCCATCTTCAGCTTGTACTGACGGTGAATGGCACTGGTGGCCAAAAAAACGTGAATCCGTTTGTGCTTCGCATCGGCGACCGCGTCGGCAGCCCGATCGATGTCGTCAGCCTTGCAGCGAGCCAAGGCGCAAATTGTTGCCTGTTCTCCAAATTTCCGGGCAATGGCCTGAACTGCTTCAAAATCTCCAGGAGAGGCGATCGGGAAACCGGCTTCGATCACGTCCACGCCCAGCTCGACCAGTGCGCGTGCTACGTCAAGCTTTTCGGGGGTCGTCATGCTGCAGCCGGGAGACTGCTCCCCATCGCGCAAGGTTGTGTCGAAAATCGTGATTTGGTCAGTCATCGCCTGTAAATCCTGGTTCTATACCGCATTGCGGTTAATTGTCACGTCTGGGCATGGGTTTGACCGCTGACCGCTCGGCCGCGGGACGCCACTCTCGACTGAAACTCGCCAAAGTTAGTCCACAACTCGAACACGACTGTAACGAACGGAAATAGTGATTGCCGCTATACTGAGCAAAATGCTGAGTCGCTTTCTGGACGAGAAACTGCTGCTGATTCAAACAAAAAAGCCCCAAGACCGGTATGTCTTAGGGCTTTTGATATGTAGCAGCCGCACGCAGACCAATACCGATCAACTGAATCGGGGTAGTAGGTTTGCTAGTGTCAGATAGTTCCGCATTTCTTCCCTCGCGAGCCAGTTCATCTGTGTGTAAAAGGCTAGTCTTCTCCCAAGGTTGGGTCAAGCAGACGGTAGCCAGCTTTCCCTGTTCCCCTGCAAGGGACAACCAATTGCGAGAGTAGGTTCAGTACGAAACAAATTCGGCCGACGGACCGGGACAGGTCAGTCGGCCGAATTTTGAGTTGTGCTGCTGGGTATTGCCCGTGGCAATTCTCTGCAACATATTGGAATGAATCGCTTTAAGGTACCTTGTCGCCCCAGTTAATCTTGGCGAATTGTCGCTGCGAACCATATCCGAACGCAGCGGGGGGCCCGACTAGCGGCCACCGCGGAAGAACTGGCGAATCCGCTCGTTCTTCCGGCGTTCAAGTTCCATCATCCGACTGAAAAAGCCACCGCCAGCCTGGCGGGCGGCCACCATCTGAGCGCCAGTTTCACGAGCTTCAACCGTCGCAGCCGAGCTCAAGCCAATCACAGCCAGGACAGCGGCAATAACTACATGCTTCATAAGAATCTCCTCAAGGTGGATGGGCATAGTCATCTTCGAGGCCTCTAGACCCCAGGAAGACGGGATCGGTGGGTACCAGTGGGCGTTGCACCCATGACCAAAGCCATGAGACTGCAACGAACCGGACAACTTTTCCGTTTTGTGGTCTTACCGACGGGATAATTGCCCCATCTGCCACCCCGCAAAAGTATTTCCCAAAACCCGATCGGCGAAATCTGCCGCAGTTTTATCGACCAATTTCCCACCGAGAATTACTGGGGCTGGCAAAGGGCCGGGCAAGCGGCATGAATAGGCCAGGAACTATTCAGACTCGTTTCGCTACGATCACGCGTCTTTGCCTGACCTGCAGAGTCGCAGGGTGACAGAGGGTCCAGGCTCCGCTCCCGGAAGTGAAAAGGCTGCTCGTGACCATCAGCACAGTGGATGATTGCTTCCGACATCCCATAACCGGAAGGTCAATCAGTCCGTCGGGAAGCGCATGTCAGCGGCGAGCAGCGAAAAGGAAAGCTGATCAAACGAAATCAGGCCGATAAAACGCAAAGGTTTTACCGGCCTGGGTTTTCGTCAATTTGCCCGCAAGTGCGAGCCTGACCGTCAGAGCCAGTCTGACGATCAGTAAAACTACTTGGCAGCAGCCTTAGGAGCCTTGGCAGCCTTAGTGGCTTTTGGGGCCTTGGTTGCGGTCTTGGCCTTTGGGCTCTTGGCTGGCTTCTTTTCAACAGCCTTCTTTTCGGTCGTCTTCTTGGCTGGTGCTGCCTTGGCGGTCTTGGTCGCCATACTTTCGGCTCCTTCTCATGTAACGAGCGAGCACCTTTCCCAAAAGGTTGCCTCCCTTCGGTGCTCGAAAGGGGGAGACAGGTTAATCCTCGACGCTGGAAGTTGGACCCGTCTGACGATCGCAAGCGACTGTCAAGTGAACGCCAACAGATAGGTGTTTATGACTTTATAACTTTTGAGTCAACTGGAAATTCTTGCTAGGATTCGATTTGTCGACGATCTACTGACTGTAAGTCCCGTTTTCACAGGACTCGCAGTTCACTAGCTAACTCGGGAGCAACGAGATTTGGTCACTCTATGAGCTACTTCCCCTGCAATCGCCCCACAAGCTCTTACCCTTATCTTCGGCCCAAACCGCCACGCTGACTTAGGGAAAATTCCCCGCTTAGAACGTTTGGGTAGAAAAATTCATCTGATTCGACCCAGCGGACTGGGTGGGCTGCCCCGTCAGCAGCGTTTTGGGTCGGCTGCGACGCCGAGTCCTCCTTGACGGGCCACTGTCTCGATTGAAAGATGACGAGGTTGCAAATGCTTTGCGGATACTTGGCTTCATACAGGGGGGACCCGGCCAATCTGCGAGATGCTAAACTCCATCGCCAATAGAAGTTTCTATACTCAACATCCTCGGTTTCCTTACATATCAACTGCTTCGCTGCCGAAAGCCGCTCCACCATGCCAGCGCTGACCTTTTCCCCTGCTGTTCGTTCTTTAAAGCCTTCTGCCACGCTAGCGGCGGCGGCAAAAGCCAAAGAACTGAAGTCCAAAGGGGTCAACGTTCTCGATTTCACGTTGGGTGAACCCGACTTCAATACTCCCGAGCACATTCGTAAAGCGGCTTGGAATGCCATGGAGGCAGGCCATACCCACTACACCCCCAGCGGCGGAATCATGGAGCTGAAGCAAGCGGTTTGCCGGCTTTATCAACGCGACTATGGCCTAACCTACAAGCCAAGTCAGGTACTGATTTCGAATGGGGCCAAGCATTCGATTCACAATATCATCGCTGCCTTGTGTGGCCCCGGGGACGAGGTGATTATCCCGACTCCCTACTGGGTCAGCTATGGCGCGCTGGTTGAATTGACCGGCGCAACTGTTGTTCTGGTCGACACCACTGAAGCCAGCGGTTTCATTCTTTCTGCAGAGCAGCTTGAGAGGGCAATCACCCCCCGGACGAAGCTGTTATTGCTCAACAATCCGTCGAACCCTACTGGGGCGGCTTACACTCCTGCCCAGTTGGAAGCGCTGGCCAAGGTGGCGGTGAAGCACAATTTGTTGGTCCTTTCAGACGAAATCTACGAGAAGCTGATTTATACGGGTTCTCAATTTCGCTCGTTTGCTTCGTTTGGTCCGGAGGTCGCTGCCTTAACGATCCTGGTGAGTGGTGTCAGTAAAGCTTATGCGATGACAGGCTGGCGTATTGGCTGGACGATTGGCCCGGTTGAACTCATTAAAGCAATGGATAACCTACAGAGCCAGGAAACATCGAACCCATGCAGTATCAGCCAGTACGCCGCCCTTGCAGCGCTTGATGGGCCGCAGGATAGCGTTGAGGAGATGCGGGTTGAGTTTGAAGAACGCCGGAACTACGTCATGGACCGGATGCGTCCCTGGCGACAAAAGTATGGGGTTACCTTCGCGGAGCCTGGAGGGGCGTTTTACGCCTTCTTTAACGTGGCTGCATTATTCGGCAAGCCATTGGCGGGTGGAGTCACAGTTTCCAACGCAACCGATTTTTGCACTGCGCTGCTGGAAAAGAATCACGTGGCGCTTGTGACGGGGGATGCGTTCGGAGCACCCGGCTATGTGCGACTTTCGTTTGCAACGAGTCTCGACATCCTGCAGGCAGGCCTAGGGGCTATTGAAGATTTTATGTCGGGGAAATGAGCGTGAAGTCAGGGAGAAGGCCAGCCCGGTTAACTTGAAGATTCGCAAAACATCCAACGTATCCGAAGTACGTCCCTTTTCTCCGTCGTCCGCGTTCCGAATTTCTGTTTTCATTCACTTTTCGATCAACATTTTTTCAACACGGCAAAGGGACGGTAATGAGCGAGTTTAACGCCGACCCGAATCTGGAAAAACGGAAGAAGATTGCTGGCGAGTGCTGGAAAAAAGGGACTGAGTCGATGTCCCGCGAGAACTGGGACTATGCCATTGAAATGTTCAGCCAGGCGGCCCAACTTGTTCCCGAGAACCTGGCCTATCGGCAGTCACTCAGGGGAGTGCAGTATCGCAAGTACAAGAACAATAAGTCAGGAGCGAAGCTTTCGTTCCTGACAATGAACTCGATTCGTGGAAAAGTGAAGAAAGCTCGCGCGGCCAAGAACTGGAACGAGCTCGACAAGGCGGCAGAGGAGGGATTGGCGCTTAATCCCTGGGAGGGGCAGCGGAATGCCGATCTCGGCGAAGCCTGTCGTCAGCGGACCTATGATGAAGTGGCCATTTTTGCCTATGAGAAAGCCGTCGAAGCTGAGCCGGAAAATCGAGACTTTATCATTGGCCTAGCCGACATGCGTGAGCGAAGACGTGACTACAACGGCGCCATCACCTGCTGGGAACGAATCCAGCGACTTGAGCCGCTAAATGGTGGCGCTCGGCAGAAAATCAGTGCGCTGCGGGCTGAGTCGGTAATTGATCGTGGCGGATACGAGGCGGCAGAAACAACTAAGACGGTTCGCCTTGGGTACGAGGAGTCTGTCAGCGGGACAACAAAGGAAGTCGATGGTCCCGGAATGTCCCAAGAAGCCGACATTCAGCGGGCCATTCGCAAAGAGCCGACGAACCGCGACAACTTCATGAAGCTGGCCGATTTATACCGTCGTGAGTCCCGACTGGATGAGGCGGTGGCCACTTATCAAAAAGTGCTGGAGATGCACAATGACCCGAATGTGCGGGAGCAGCTCGAAGACATTGAGATGGAGATCCTCAAGAAGGCGTTGATCGCTGCACGCGATTCTGCCCCGGCAAATGATGCAGACGAGGCCCACGCCAAGAAGGTCGCCCTTTTACAAAGTGATCTCATCAAGAAAGAGATTGATGTCTTTGCTCGCCGCATTGAACGTTATCCGGCTGACTTAAAGCTCAAGTTTGAACTGGCACAGCGGTACTTCCGGGTGAAGCGGTATCAGCAAGCCATTCCCCTCTACCAGCAGGCGGCAAAAGACCAACGCCTAGAAAACACGGTGCTACTGAACTTGGGCAAATGCTTTCTGGCTGAGAAGAAGAATGACTTGGCCAAGCGGCAGTTCCAGAAAGCGACCGAAATCCTGAACTTCAACGACTATCCCGATCAGTTCAAGGAATGCTTCTACTTGCTGGCGCGCCTGTACGAGGAAGCCAAAGATCCTCGCAAAGCGGAAGAGCTATACACCGAGGTTCTGGCCGTCGACTATGCCTACCGCGACGTTCAGAAGCGGCTCGAAGCACTTCAGAGTGGTAGCTGAAAATCGGCGCAGTGGTTTCGGTAACTGGCTAATTGAATGAAATGGCTCGGAGGATTAAGACCGAGTGCTCATGTGACCGAGGAATGAGTGGTTCAAATTCCGTTAACGGGGCCAGCTCCGAGAGGCAGTTTGGCTAAAATACTGTTAGCAGCAGCACCTGGGCCATACGCGCCAGCCATGCGCGGTCTCCTTCATTGAGTTCGCCATTTGCCAGGACCTTATTGCAGCGAGCTTCGACGCTGGTAACCAGGTACCGCTGGACTGAAGTCAGCTCTTTTTCATGCGACTCGTCGGCTTCCAGGAGAATCTGAACCAGTCGTTTCAAGATCTGCGGCTCATTAAGCCCGTATTCTGGAAGCCGATTCCAGGTGAAGCGGACATTGCTATCGGCGGCCATGGTGACCAATTGTTCCACACAACTGCAGATGTTTGCCAGTTTTGCATACTCAACTTTGTCGGGGGTATCAAACGGCGTGTGATAGTCGGGATGCTCACCGGTCGAGAAGAACGCAAAGGGGACTTGTCTATCTCGGAACGGTCCATAGTCACTGCGCGTTCCGACCAGATCGATTCCCAAACGCCCGACCTCCAGGTCTAGTGGAATCTCTAGTTGCCCCACCACGTCTTCCAACTCATTCGAATGCTCTACACCCAACAGAAACACGACCGACTTCGCCAGGTTTCCCAGCGATCGGCCAATCATGTCGGCTGTCACAAACAGTTGGACTTGACTTAGCTCAATTGGTGGATGGGAAGCAAACCACCGCGAACCCCACAGCATCCGTTCTTCGAGATCAAAGGCCACAAAGACAATCGTTCGTTTTGACGTGTTGTCTTTCCGCTCTGCGAGCCGCCGCGAAAGTTCAAGAAGCATCGCGACCCCTGTTGCATTGTCATCTGCCCCGTAATAAGTCTCGCCGTTTCGCATTCCTAGATGATCGTAGTGAACCCCAACGATCACGTATTGCCCTGCGAGGTCAGGATCAGATCCGGGCAAGATCGCTCCGACATTGCGACCAAACTCGGGCCGGTGCCCCGTTTCATCTGCCTTGTCTGGAATGACCTGGAAGTAGCTCGGCTTCCCTTGTTCATCAACAAATAATGGCCCCAGGCCGGCCGCAGCAAAATGATCTGCCAGTTCGCTGGCCACCAGCTTACGCGAGGAGTCTCCGCGACCTTCCAAGGGGGGGCCTGCAAGATGGGTGACATGCCTTCGAAGTGCCTCTTCCGAGTACGGCTCGAATGCTGAAACGGGAGCATTCGCCCAGATCAGCCCGACACCCAGCACGGCCAGGAACACTGGTACATGGCGGAAGATTACCCGCTGAAAGCGATTCATGGTGGTCGTCCTTGAAACTGTGTCGTTCAGATTGCGTGGGCCATCTTTGCGTCGCCAGTTCTGCAAATTTGCGAAGACGTGAGTCGTCGTCGATCCGAGGTACTGATTTGACGGTAAGTTCTACTCCGTTTAGAAACCTCCGGCGATGCCGATTTCACCGGTCGTGCTGGCGACAATCTGCGAAGAAGCCCCCGTTGCCTCGGCTTTTCGCGTCACAACCGTCACAAGCCCGATGATCCCCGCCTGTTTCGCGTGACGAATGTTGCCTTTTGGCAACGCGCCGTCCGGCACGTGGTAGGTTTTCCTTGAGTCAATTTGCCAATGCAATTCTCGGCGAAAGGGCCAATTCAGGAGCCGCTGCGCTCATTGTTTGTCCAATCCATTAATGGGGCTGGAAACCCAGTTTCCCCCTTGCTCGAAGAGACCGCGCACATGGCCGTTGCAGGTCGGCGCGTCCACTCCTTTCCTCAGGCACTGGTTGCACTGCGCTACCGGTGCGCCGATACGACACCAAATGACCCACGGTCGCTTGCACTACGATCTGATGGCGATTGGTCTTCTGGCCTTGGCGGTCTTTTTAGGACTCAGCCTGGCCAGTTACGACCCCGCAGATCCCCCTGCGCATGTGGTCTACCCAGAGCCAACAACGGCCAGCAACCTTTGTGGTCAGGCTGGCGCTATCCTCTCACATCTGTTGCTTTCAGGCTTCGGATGGGGTTCGTACGCGTTACTGGCAGCGCTGGTGGTCGTTGATGCTCGCCTCTTCACTAAAGAAGAATGCCGCGATCCGTTGACGCGAATGATTGGCGGCGTTCTTGTTTTGGCTGCGATCTGCACGGCTTGTCAATTACTGGTGCCAGATCGTGCTGCAGGTCCACTCGTTGGGAGTGGTGGATACCTTGGAACAATTGGAACCGCCCTGCTCCAACAGCATTTCTCGCTGGTCGGGAGCATGATCCTGACCGCATCGGTTATGTTGGCCGGGTTGCTACTCAGCGGCGAAGTCCGAGTCGTTCACTGGGTTATTGGTCTATGCCTTTTGCCAATTACGATCTGGTCGAAGCTAGGCCTTGTCGCTCCTTCGCCACCTGAGCCAGTGGCAACGGACTTGGCCAATCTTGATGAATCGCCGAGTACAAACGCCGATTCCAACTCACTTGACGAAGCGGACGTCCAAGAGTTCGAGACGAGCGACGAACCACCCATCGAGGTGGATTTCCCCATTTCCAAGCCTGGAAAAAAACTGAAAGAGGTCGCAACTGAGCCTTCAATGCGGCACATTAAAGTGAATCCGCCAATAACAGTGAAGAAAGCTGCGTCTGCTCCATCGAAACCGGATGCCGAGCCCAAAGAGTACGAACTTCCCACGCTCGACTTGCTGGATGACGCTGAAGAGTTTCCCTACGAGGTGCTGGCTCAAAAAGCGCAACTCGCGGCTGCGACCCTTGAAAAGACTTTCCAGGAGTTTGGCCTTAATGTCAAAGTTGTGGAAATCGACACTGGACCCGTTATCACCCAGTTTGAACTCGAATTGGAAGCAGGTCTTCGATTGTCGAAGGTGACCGCCCTGGCCGATGACTTGGCGATAGCGCTACGGGTCCCGAGCGTTCGAGTGGTGGCTCCCATCCCGGGCAAGAACACAGTTGGGATTGAAGTCCCGAATGAAGTTCGCGTGATGGTCCGTCTGCGGGAACTGATTGAAAGCTGCAGCAAAGACTTTGCTGACAAGCGAATCCCAATCTACTTGGGCAAGGATGTGTCAGGTAAGCCGCTTGTCGTTGATATGACCAAGATGCCTCACCTGCTGATTGCTGGACGAACCGGTACCGGCAAAAGTGTGTGCCTCAATACGCTGATTCTGTCGATGCTAATGACTCGCAGCCCCGATCAGGTGAAAATGCTGATGATCGATCCAAAGATGGTCGAACTCAGCCCGTATAGCCGCATTCCGCACCTGATGCATCCGGTGATAACCGACATGAAGAAGGCAGAGGCAGTTCTCGGCTGGGCTGTCGACAAAATGGAAGAGCGATACGACCTGTTAGCCCGAGTGGGGGTGCGTCACCTCGACAGCTACAACAAGTTAGGGAAAGAGACTGTTCTGCAGCGATTGGAGATCGATCCCGACTCTGAAGATGCGGAACAGATTCCCGAGCATATGCCATACATCGTAATCATCGCCGACGAAATGGCCGATATGATGATGACCAGCGGCAAAGACGTTGAAGGGCACATCATTCGCCTGGCCCAGAAGTCTCGCGCTGTCGGGATTCACCTCGTACTGGCGACTCAGAAGCCGACGGTCGATGTGATTACGGGGCTCATCAAGTCGAACCTGCCTGCGCGGATTTCGTTCCAGGTGGCCAGCCGCGTTGATAGCCGCGTTGTCCTTGACGAAATGGGTGCTGACAAGCTTCTAGGTAACGGCGACATGCTGTACCTTGCTCCGGGGAACAGTACGCTCAACCGCGCGCAGGGGACATTCGTCAGCGACGACGAAGTGAACAAAGTGATCGCTGCGTTTGAAGGTCAGGAACCTGAATACGCTCCAGAATTGATGAAGCTGAAGGTATCTTCGAAAGATGGCAAGGGCTCAAAGGATGCAGAGACTGGCGGGTTGGGCCGGGATGACATGTACGAACAGGCCGTCGAGGTCGTCATTCGCGAAGGACGCGGTAGTGTTTCGCTACTGCAGCGTGCCTTAGGGGTTGGGTACGGCCGCGGTGCCCGACTGATTGACTATATGGCCGAGGACGGGGTTGTGGGGACCTACAACGGTAGCCAGGCCCGTGAAGTGGTGATGACTATGGAGGAGTGGGAAGAGTACCGGGATGCGCATACAGCGGGGGCATAGCGGCAGCGAAGAGTAAAAAAGGTGTCAGGAACATTTTAGTGCAACTAACCGATATCCTTTGAAATGAATTCATTAAAAGGTTCCTGACATGCTCTGTAGAAAAGGTATTGATTAGGCCTGCTGGTGTCAGTTACCACTTGTGAATGAGTCAGACATCGAAATCTCCGTTGCGGATTCTGCAGGCGGCGCACTTGTTGGCCAAGGAGGT
>JAIXVG010000268.1 GCA_027483145.1 Planctomyces sp. | reverse complement strand
GATTTCGCAGCGGTTTGATGAAGCACTGGGTGCTAAGCAGATTGATGTGAACATGTGCCAGCGGTTTGTCGATGAGTTACGCCCGCTTGTGACGCTGGTGGGTGACGCAACAACCAAAGGGGCCTTCAGCGACGAGGCTGCAACCGGGGGACCAGCGGACAATAAACCGTTGCCAGCCCCACCTCGGGTAGAAAGTGCCGAGGGGACCAATGGTTGAAGCGATTTTCTGGGGAGCGATCCTGCGAATTGTGCAGGCGTCGCTACAAGCAGCCCCCTTTATATTGACCGGACTGATCATTACCGGCGTATTGCACCGAATGCTGGGGCAGTCTCATACGCGTATGGTGTTTGGGTCGAACTCGCTGAGTTCGCTGCTGCAGTCGTGGGTATTGGGGATGCTATTGCCTGGCTGCTCGCTGGGTGTGATTCCCATCGTGAAGCAATTGCGACGGAGCGCGATTTCGGTTGGGACCATTTTTGCGTTTGCGCTGTCGTCGCCGCTGTTTGACCCGCTGTCGATGTTGTATGGGCTGACCCTCTCTAAGCCTGAGACAATACTGGCGTTTGCGTTTTGCTCGCTGATTGTGGTGACCGTTTCTGGAAGCCTGTTTGATTATTGGTTTCCGAACTCGGAAGTAGTGGTACCAGAGCCAATGCCGACGCCGCCAGGCCTCAGGCGACTACTGGCAACGCTTGTTGTGATGGCCCGCGAGTCGGTGAGCGATTCGATGCTATTGATTGGGTGTGGACTGGCCTGCGTCGGGCTGTTAAGCACCGTTTTGCCACCGGGCGTATTGATGCACTCGATGTCGCATGAGAATGTCTATTCTCCGCTACTGATGACGGTGATTGCTATTCCTGCTTATGCAACGCCCATGACGGCGATGGGGCAATTGGGGTCGATGTTTCAACACGGCAATTCAATTGGAGCGGCGTTCATTCTGCTGATTTTTGGGGCAGGGATGAACTGCGGTTTACTAGTTTGGATGCTGCGGCACTACGGCTTCAAGCAATGTGCGATTTGGATGGGGCTGATGCTGGCAGTGGTGGTGACGCTGTCGTACGGGATTGAACGTCCGCTTTATCCGGCTGATATTGAGCCGGCTGACCATACGCATGCATTTGATATCTATTGCCAGCCGTTTGCATCTGTTCCGCCGGAAGGCTACGTGGCTGATATCTGGCGGCGAGTGCGGCTTGATACACAGCTTCATGAGATTGTCGGAGCGGTGCTGGTTGGTTGTCTGATTATTGGTGGACTCGGCCTCAAATGGCTTGATCGGCGTTGGGTGATTGAGACCTGGCTGAATAAGCCTGCTGCGGTTTCGCTGAAGCCACGCAGCAAGTGGGACATGAACGTCCCCGGCCCGGTGCTGGCGGGTGTTGCGTTTCTGGCGATTTTATGTGGAAGCATTGTGGGCTGTTTTGCCTACTATCCGACCCCCGATGAGACCATTGCCGAACTGGGGATCGCCAAAACAGAGGCACTGGCTGGTGCACTAACAGGCGACCGTCGCCATGCACTGCACTGGATCCCAATTTGCGAAGGCTGGACGCGTCGATTACAGGTGGGCATGTACCTAAGGCGATGGGAGCTGAGTGAGTACCACCGCATGAAGGCCCGCGTTTTTTTGAACCGCTTGGAGCTTTTGGAACACTTGCTGGAGGATGAAGCACCAGTTGACGAAATACGTCATCACGTGGCCCAGACCGCTGCGGCGTTCGCGCGACTATCAGCAGCGTTTACCAAAGAGTAACGTTAGCTACGGTGCCTGTTCAAGAACCAGTTTCAGTTCTATCAGGTTGCGCATGCCGACCAGGGTTAGGCGATGGTCGCGGGCGCTGTAGCTGAAGGTGAGCAAGCGGTCGGCAGGAAGTTGGGATTGTTGGCCCAGTACCAGGCCCGTCTGGCTATCGATCACTTCAACTGATAGCGACTGCAGGTTGGCATCATTGCGATCGCGAATGCGGCTGACGGTAACCAAAAACGGAAGCTCAGGAGAATCAATCTGCAGCACCGAGCGGGCAGGGACCGAGCGGGTCCACTTCAGTTCACCTGTTTTCTTGGCGAATGTGTAAACATCGTCGCGCAAGTGAATCGCGGGGATGAAGGTATCGCTCATCGCGTAGTTGTAGTGGACGGTTTGGACAACAGCCATGTTTCGCTGCAGGTTGATAAAGTAGTGATGCGCATCGGCGAACGTCCGCAGGTAATTGAGGCCGTTATCGAGGTTGCGAAGGTCGTCTGCCCCAAAGCGATGGACAAGCTGCACCCGTTCGGCTGTGACGTCGAAGATTTTCAACTCACCAAAGCGATTGAGAATGGCCAGTTCGTGTTCGCCAATACTTGAAAAGAAGACTCGCTCGCCAGCCGGTTCGTCAAAGACAATTTTGTCGGTGAGGGGATCCCATACCCTGAACCGTCGATTGCTACCGTTCTCCAATTCTTCGGGAGCGGTGACGTAAAACAGCTTGCGGCCGAATGGGCGATGGCCCGAACGAAGATCGAGATTCAGCTTTCCTTCTCTCAGTTTGCGGCCGGTCGCAGTGTCGTAAACCAGATAGCCTTGCTTATCGGCCAAGCGAACGACCAGTACTTGATCATCACCAAATATGCCCGTCCCCTGATCGACTTGCAGGCCCCAGCTTGATTCAGGCTGGCTGCGCTGCCAAAGAATCGCCCCACTGGATGGTGAGACAACAAACAGCCGATGCTTGTTTTGGAAGACCGCAAACCCGGGACCGGCAGGCCCCGCAAAAGTCAGCGAAGATTGGCCCGGTTGATCGACTAAGGACCGATTCCACAGGGACCGTTCGGCCCCCATTTCTAATAGAGAGACGCCGACCGCCCCTCCTGCTACGCCCACCGGGAAGTAATGCCCGACGAACGAACTGCTTTGCGGAGCGGGACTGGAGTATTGCGCTGGAATGGGAACGCTACCGCGCAACACACCGGTCCAGCGGTCGATGGCGACGATTCCAGTTTCCTGCTCGGTCCCTTTCACCAATAAATCGGCGGCGAATTCGTTGGGGGCAAAGAACCGGCGCCGGAACTGGCCGTAGTGACCAATTCCGGTGGCATCTTCTGAAGCAGACAGCCCGCGCAACGCTTCCCAGGGATCACTGGCAATTCCGATGTTCTCTCCGACACGCCCGGTGATGCGAACTTCAGAGACAGGGGCCAGAGGGGGTTGCAAGTCGATCCAGGCATTCTGCAAGCCGGGCGAAACCTGGCGGTTAAGTGGAACGCCCCGTTTAGCCG
>JAIXVG010000147.1 GCA_027483145.1 Planctomyces sp. | reverse complement strand
TCACCAGTCGTGCAGTCTGAAATAGCCGAGTTAGGCGGAAGGAGATGGTTGAAAACTCCAGTCGAATATCGTCCTGTCACCCAAGTCAACCCACCAAAAGAATGATGCGGAGGGACTGTGGCCTGCGGCAATTCGCAAGTCGCAATGGCTTGTTCAGGCGAAAAGATCCCAACCCAGCCCAGCGGAACGAACGCCGTATCGCGAGAAGGAGTAAACAGGGACGGATCCATATCCCCCGCAAGCTTCTCAGACATAAGCACCGTATGCGACAACCCGTCGGTACAGTCCGACAGTTTTCTCAACAAACTCATCCCGTATAGTGCATTCGGAGCATCACTTCCCTGCGGAATGAGTTCCGCACCGGGTAAGTATCCCGTTGTATTTGGCATCAAGCCAGCCGAGATTCGGTAATTGACATGCTTGCCTGTCGTACTGTCAGACGGGCAGATGAAAACCGGAACCGACACCCCTAGAACTTCACCATTAAGTGTTGATTGTGGAATCGGGCCCCTGTCGCCCAGATGGGGAGCTTCAATTTGGACTTGTCGGTACAACTCTGCACGATCGACGTACGGCAATAACTGGGTAAGTGCGGTCTGACCGCGACCTGTATTTCCAACCGTCCCCTCCGTGATTCCGCAACCAACCGCTTCACGCCGCGATGCATCAGCAATACCCAATTGCCTTAAGTTGTTTGCACATGACGTACGGTTCGAAGCAGCCCTCGCAGCTTGCACTGCCGGACCAAGCAGAGCAGCGAGGATAGAAATGACACCTAGGACCACCAAGACCTCAACCAGCGTCACGCCGCTAAAGGTTCGATGACCACAGCCGACGGCGGAACTTAATCGATGCATCGATAACACTCACGTTTCATGAATCGTACAAATGCTTCCGTCGTCGCCATAAATCAGTAGTTAATCCGATCAAAAGAATAACAATGCCAATCGTGGCCGTCCGATAAGCGAATAGCCGATAGTGGTCTCCTTTCGGCGGGAAATGCAGTATAACCCCGTTCCATCCAAGCAAATCCCTTAGGACACGTTGGCTGATGGTCGCGGTGCCGTTCGCAGGATCGATCAATACGAGTTGATCGTTAATAGCACCAACCATCACAACGAAATGACCAACATTCTCACCCACTCGAATCTGTAGAATCCCTGGGCCATGCCGCCAGCAATCTGACGCACCTCTTTCTTCCCACTTTATTCCAATTGACCTCAACCCTTTTGCTTCGGCCAAATCAGAGAGATGGAGGAGCGAAGTCAACTTACCATGCGATCCCAATTCTCTATCAACTTGTGCCACCGTTGTCTCTTGCCCATGTAAAGCAAGGATGAGCGTCAGGGCGGCTGCACCGCAAACTTCACCGACTTTTACAGGCTCGGGGGATTTATCGATTAGAGGACCTTGAGCGCTTAGATACCTCTCAGCGGTGAAACACAACACAATCGAGGCACATCCGGCAGCAACTCGTCGCAATTGGTACGAGGCAAAAGCCCTTCGACGGGTACCGACTTCATTTTGCATTGTTTTTTACCACCTCCGGAAACAGTGGCATCACTGTCTGCTCAACTCCCCATAAACTCAATTTGGATACGTACTGCAGTTAACCGAGCTGTTGTAGGTTGCGGACACTGTGTTGTATCCACGATAACACGAGCCAAGTGAGACATATGTTCCCGTACAATTTGCATTGGAGTATTGCCTTCCAACCCCGCCACATGCATGGCTAGTGGAGGTCATCACATTTGGAGTGCTATTGGGCGCCGAAAACCACTCCGATTCGGTGGTGTTCGAATTGATACATTTGTGGGCGATGTTGTACTGCTGAACGACGACGACACAGTCGCCGCAGTCGGTTTGACCGACTGTCGTTGGAATACCGCAGGCCTGTTCGGCCCCACCGTGAACTTCGGCCAATTTCTCACGCCCGACCTGCGATTGGCCATCATAGCATGCACTCACCATCTGCATTGCCAGCATCCAAGTGAAAGTTCCTGTCCAAGCTGAGCTGAAACGGATCCAATTTGCAACCATTTGAAAACTTCCCCTTAAAGCGATCGAACAAGATTCCTAACCAGCACGTCGAGTCACCAAACGCAACCCTGCAAAAGACGTTACAATGCCAACTCCTATCAATACCCAGAACCACCAGGACATAGAATTGTCCGCAATTGGTGACGCGTTAAACTTTGTTCCGCCGGCCATTTGGCTCTGTTGTTGCTTAAGCCGTTCAGCAAAGTCCAAGATTTGACTATCAAGCACCGGGGTGCCACCAATGATTTTGACCGACCGAGCTTTGCTACCTGGCGCGTCATACTCGGATACCTTGCACCCGTTAGGGAGTGCGGGATCGGCCAATTCTGGAGGAATAACAGCGTTGCCGATCGCCTTCAGCACGGTCAGCGTACGCTTTCTCTGACCGATGAAGGGAATGTCCAAACTCTCGATCACCTTCGTCGGCAATTCGATTGCATTTCCCTCTGCAATCGAGTGGGACCACCAATAGCGATAGTCTTCAATAGTCCGCGTACATTCAAATTCTGGCCCGCCCGGTTCCAAAGATTTTATGTTTCTAATACCCACAAACCGCAACCTCGCATCATAGAACAGATCCAATGAGTTGCTGGGCTGAAGCAATGACGGCGGTATAACAATTCTCCATGCTGCTTGTCGGGGGGCGGCTGATAGGCTCGAAATTGGCAGCAGCTCGCAATCGGCAAATTGGTTACCGGCCAGCTGATTGATATCGGCTGCAGATGTACCCCACAGTTGGGCCAAGGATTCCCACAATGCAAAGTCGAACTGAGATTCAACAGCGCTCGATTTCCGATAAACTGCAACTGTAGTAATTACCCCAGGATTGGTGGCGGATCTGCCAAAAATCCTTAGGATCGAGCCATTACGGACACTGTGATATTCTGGCTGGTTCGTTTGTAGGTTAGTCGACGTTCGCACTTCTGTGCGGTTGACACGCCAAAACTGATGTTCCAATGCAATATCATCGCCTGAAGAAAGTTCGGATTTTAATTTCGACGGACCGACTTGGATTGAGTCTTCCTGAACCTGGAGCTGGATGTCCATGTGCATCAGGGTGGACCACCACTCTTGATGGACCGCTGCAATCTCCTCCAGAGTTGGAACTTGTTCTGCGTTCTGGGCGATTGCTGTCGAGCATCTCAAAACACTGATGCACACCAGAAGCGTGACAACGAATGACTGGTGCGGGGACATAGCTAGGTCTCAACCCTTATCGTGAGGGCAGCACAAATAGGCGGCGTATAAGACGGTACTATGAGTGAGCAGCCAATTCACGATCTTTTTTTTTCGACGTCGGATTCTTGCCGTGGCCGCGCTCTCACTCCCACATCTTCCCAAACCGCTCCCTCACTGCCGCAGTCGTCGTCACCTGCTTGAGCGTCCCGCTTTCGCGCCCACCGTCAGCCTTCAGCGTTACCACTTCAAATAGCGACAGCAGCTCATCCGGCAGAAACCGCGTCCGTTGCGAGTATGTATGCAAATCACTCGGCATTCTCCCATGAAAGTAGTACCGCTGCGGATGAATCACATCGAGCGACGACTTGGCCCGCGATAGCGCCACATAAAACAGTCGCCGTTCTTCTTCAATCTCATCCACCGACTGGGTCGCCAAGTCAGACGGTATATTCCCGTCAGCCGCGTGCAGCACATACACCGCATCCCACTCCAGCCCTTTGGCCGAATGAATCGTGCTCAAAATCAAGTAGTCTTCATCCAGGTAAGGGTCCTGGGCCAGGTCTTGCGTTGAGGAAGGCGGGTCAAGCGAAATCTCCGACAAAAACAAACTCCTGCTCTCGTACTTGCTGGCAATCTGCTCCAGTTGTTCCAGGTCCCTCCCCCGGGCCGTCGCATGCTCGTATTTCTCCTCTAACAGTGGCTGATAAAACTTCCGCGCCTGATGAACTTCATTAGCCAGCTCCACCGCTTGAGCCGTCGTCCGGGCCAATAGTCGCATTAACGCCACAAACAGTGGCCAATGAGTTTGCGCAGCAGCCGGGGGCGTAAACCGCTGCCAGCATTCAAAGTTACCCCCCGCAGCCGCTAACTCATCTGTCAGTTGCTTCGCCTTACGCGGTCCAATCCCCGGAAACAACAGCAGTACCCGCAGGGCCGAAACGCTGTCTCGCGGATTCTGCGCCAAACGCAAAATCGCCAGTAAATCTTTCACATGGGCTGCTTCGATAAACTTCAACCCTCCAAACTTATGAAACGGAATGTTTCGCCGGGCCAGCTCCAGTTCCAGCGCCAAACTATGGTGCGAAGCCCGAAACAACACCGCTTGCCGCTTCAGCTCAACCCCCTGCTCACGCTGAAACAGAATCCGCTCAATCACATAGTCTGTCTGTTGCGACTCATCTAAGCAATTCACCAATCGCGGCAATGCAGACCCCAGCTTATTCGACCACAACTCTTTGCGATGCCCTTCCGTCGCCAGACGAATGACCGCATTCGTCGCCGCCAATAGCGGCTGCGTGCTCCGATAGTTTTGTTCCAGCTTGATCACGCTGGTCCCCGGATACCAATCGGGAAATTCCAGAATGTTCCGCACCGTCGCTGCCCGAAACGAATAGATTGCCTGGGCATCATCCCCCACCACCGTCAATCCCATCCCATCGGGACGCAACCCCTTCACAATCTCTGCCTGCAGCGTATTCGTATCCTGGTACTCGTCCACCAGCACGCAATCAAACTTCTGTCGAATCGGTTCAGCCGTGGCAGGGTCTTGCAGCAACGCATGCCAAAAGAGCAGCAGATCGTCATAGTCGAAAATCTGTTGCTGTTCTTTAGCCTGACTAAATCCCTGAAACAGCTTCTTCAGCCCAGCCTCATGTTCGGCACACCATGGAAAGCACTGCTTCAGCACCTGATGGATGGGCCACTGCGTATTCACACAGCGAGAGTAAATCTCCAGGCACGTCCCTTTCAGCGGAAACCGCTTATCCGCTTTGGCCAGTGCCAGCTCGCTGCGAACGGTATTCAGCAAATCCTCGGTGTCGGCTCGATCCAGAATCGTAAAGTCAGGGCTTAAGCCCATCAGGCTTCCAAACTGCCTCAGTAGTCGCGTTCCCACCGCATGAAATGTCCCACCCCACAAGCGTCGCTGTGCCGAAATAGCCAGCGGACCGCTCTTGGCTTCACTGGCCAGCTTCCCCAGCAGCACATCAACCCGCCGCAGCATTTCTGCTGCAGCTCTTCGCGTAAATGTCAGCAGCAAAATCCGCGATGGGTCGACGCCAGAAGCAATAAGGGCCGCCACCCGATGGACCAGCGTCGTCGTCTTGCCCGTCCCTGCCCCGGCTATCACCAGCAGCGGCTGATGCCCGGCACTAGCCGCTGCCCCCTGTTCCAGGTTTAAGTCAGCCAATAAACCAGGCGG
>JAIXVG010000473.1 GCA_027483145.1 Planctomyces sp. | reverse complement strand
TCATGAGGGTGCTTTTGCCCGCCCCGTTTTCTCCGATAAGGGCAACCACTTCGCCTGCATGCAGCGAAAGCGAAACCCCCTTGAGGGCGACACATCCTGCAAATCGCTTGGTGACTTGCTTGATTTCAAGTAGTGGGGGCATTGCGGCGGTGACTTGAACTTGGAACTGGTCGGGCGAGAAGCCGATGATCGTCTAGGCTAACATTGGTTGCCAGGCTTTTGGTACTGAATCGGGGACAAAAATTGCTTGGGCGATTTTCGATTGAGATTGGTTGCGACCGAGTTGAACTCTGGCGCCCTGACGATTGATTTCGATAAACCTGGTTCCAGAACAAAACGCAGGGAGAGTCGCGAGTCGCGGCAAACAAAGAATGAGCCGCGATGGCCGAAATCGACCACCGCGGCTCTATCCGCCGTTGTTCAACAAACTCGCCAAGAGCCAAATGCCGGAGGTGGGACTCGAACCCACACGAGGGGTGAACCTCACTGGATTTTGAATCCAGCGCGTCTGCCGATTCCGCCACACCGGCGTGTGATTTCGTCTTCTGGCTCTGTTAAGGCAAGCCTCAAACATTCCAACGGAACAAATCGCGAGCGGGGGAGAATAGCTGTTCTTTGCCCCACGGGGAAGTCTTTCTACCTCGCTTCCCTGCAAAAACAGAGCGACAGGACCGCTTTCCACGAGGTTCGCGGTTGGCCTAAGCCGGCCGTTGAAAAGCCATACTGCGAGACTCTCGGTACTTCGGCGAAATCGGTGAAACTGGACTGGCGTTTAGGTGGCATGGTTGCCAACCCGGGTAACCAAGGACTACTCTGCAGAATCTAGGATATCTTTAACGGTTCTGTCGGTTGTGACGAAAGATTCGATTTTGCCGCTCGCCACAACTCTGGGAGTGGTAACGATTGAACAAACCTTGCAGAGGGTCTGCGGGGAAGACAGAACGCAAGACGATAACTAGTCCGCCGTGTGGAGTCGGGACCGCAGATTCTGCGGAAGGAAGAGACCTTCGAACCCGGCTGACATGGTTCTACAGGAGAGACCGCCGTGACGTTTGCGACCAGGGACGACCGCTCGAATTCATCGTCTAAACCAGAATTGAACAAAAACCGCCTGACACGCCTGCTGGCGGGACTGGTCGCTGTGGGGGGAGTAGCAACAGCAACTCTCGCTTACGAACCAGGACCCGATGTGGGGTTAAAGGGGATTTTCCCAGCGCAGGTACCTGCCGCACTCGAAAAGAGTGCGTTCGACAAAATCGACGGCAATTGGGCAACCTGGTCGGCTGAGACCGCTGCTTTAGTTGAAGGCTTCTATAAGTTCGAGGGTGACCTGGAAGCCCAGAAGCAGGGTGTTGATGCACTCAAGAAGCGACTGGCCCAGGTTGACAAAGCCTTGGCCGACAGCCGGTATCAATCTTTGTTTGGCCCGCTGACCTCAATCAGAGGGCCATTGGCTGCACGGGTTGAGCTGGCAGATGCCCTTCTGTCGACGATGTCGCTCGACTTGGTGAAAGCCAAGCAGGACCGCGTTAGCTCTGCGAAGCAGGGTCTAGCCAGTGCATTTAACACCCTCGAAGGCTACTTGAAAGGAATTCCTCGCGGCGAAGCATGGATTCCTTTCATGCAGGGGGCCGAGTTAAAGGCAGCCCTTACTGGTACCGACGAAGCAGCCGTGATCACCACAGCCGGCAACTCCTTGAATTTGTTGGAAGCCGGAATCGCCAAGGCTGACGCAACCCAAAAAGCGTTCCTCGAGCGCCAGCCTTTTGCCAAATTGACCGCCTCGCTTAAGGGCTTTTTGGCCGCGACCTCTGCTCCGACGGATATGCTTTCCATTCGAGCAGAAGCCCAAACACTCGTTTCTGCTCTCGAAGGATACTTGGCGAAGCCCAACGATCCTGACGCTCTCAAGGTCAGGGAGTCGTTCCAGAAACTGCGAGACCTTTCGCCAGACGGTGGTGCCAACCTGAGCGCTGCACTCCAGAACAATGTCTTCAATTACAACCTTCGGATTGTGGCGAGCGAAGCGTTTTTGTCCAAGTTAATGGCCGATTCAAGGCGTCAACAGGGGGGGGTGACCGACTTTATTCTGGGTGCCAATGTCAGTGGCAATCAGACGACCGACACCAACGTCACCATCAATCTTAAGCCAAGTAATTCAACCGCACGGTTCGATCTGGTTCTGACCGGCACAATTCAGTCGAGTACAGTTGGTGTCACTGATCAGGCCTCGGTTTACACTCAGGGGAACCACACGTTTTACGCAACGAAGGAAGTGAACTTCGATGGGGAACGGTTTGCGACATCCCCCGCAGCAATTCGAGTGAACCCGAATAATACCACCACCGGAATTGCGACTCGTTACAGCGGCGGATTGTTTGGTGGGATTGCCGACCGGATTGCAGCCAATGAAGTTGCCTCGAAGAAGGGCGAATCGGAAGCGATTGCAGCCAGTCGAGTGCAAGATCGGGTCCTTCCCGAGTTCAATCGAGAAGTCGATTCGTCGATGGCCAAAGCCCAGCAGGAAATTGAAGCGAAGCTGTTCGGCGGCCTGAAGGAAGTTGGGCTTTTCCCTGAAACCAAGGCCTATCAGACCACTGATAGCGAATTGCGGGTTCAGACCAGGTTGATGGCTTCGGGTGAGTTGGCTGCCAATACGCCTCCTCCATCAATGTACGGGAATGGGGGGGCAACACTCCTCATGCACGAATCGATCCTGAACAACTCGCTCGATCGAATGAACCTCGCAGGCAAAACGCTTAACGACGAAGAATTGCGACAGACCATTCAGGCCTTTTTGAAGCAAGCCCTGCGGCGCGAAATTCAATTCCCAACCCCTCCGGCAAAGCCTGAGCCCGCTGCAGGCGAAGAGGAGTCAGACAAAGGCCCGAACGCGTTCATCTTTGCAAGTAGTGATCCTGTCCGTGTTAAAGTCGAAGATGGCAAGATCCTGATTGTCATTCGGGCGGGATTCAAGACCGACAAGGACGAAGACATTCCGACGGTTGAAGTCACGATTCCGATTGGCTTCACGGTCCAGGGTCGGGAAATTCTGGTGACTGGTCCTGAAAGCCC
>JAIXVG010000364.1 GCA_027483145.1 Planctomyces sp. | reverse complement strand
TCTCTCGCGGTGGTATTCAATGCGCTGCGGTTGTTGAGAGCGACCTGAATCTTATCAATTGAATCGTGTTCGATACGATCCAACTTAAAAGCGGGCGGACAGTCCGACGCCGGTAAAGGCCAGATTTGTCGAAGCTTTATTCAGTCCAACTGCCGCATGAACATCGAGTTGCCAGTTGGGGGTCAGGAAATACTGGGCTCCCGCATGGAAATAGTGCTCAAACTGCGCGCTGACATTTCCTGATGGGGAGAATAAGGCATATTCAGTAAACAGCAGCCATTTGTCGCCCAGGTCGTACTCGATATTGATCCCTTGGAATGTTTCCAGGTAGTTGGTCGATCCGTCGTTTTTCTCATTGAACACCGTATTGCATTCGATCTCGATCACTTCGGTCACGGCCCAACTATAGGCTAGATTGACGCCCGGAAGCACTTCGCCCGCCGAAAACGAGGATGAGCCTGTAGGAAGTCGCATCTGGGGAAACACGGTAAAATCGGGAAGCCAGCGATCTTGTTTGAAGAGCGCGACCTTCGCTGCGATTAACATGTCGTCTGTCCCGCTTTTCGTCGAACCTGGTTGACCAACCATCTGCTGTCGTTCCACCAGATAATTCGTGGCCAGCCGCAATTCAAACCATTCCGCAAACATCCCATATCGCAGCAGAGGCTCGGGAAATGAATGTGTTTGCGTTTTGATCCCGCTGGAATTATCTCCGAAGAACGAGTATCCGGTCTCCAGTTGAATTCGCCCCTTGCCTACGGTGGATGTGGCTTCACAGATATGGGGTCTGTCGGTGACGAGTCGGTCGCGCTCCGTGGCAGGTGAATGCCAATCAGATTCTCCCCTCCAGGAAAACAAGCTTTCCGCTTCGATCAAAGACTTACTCGGCTGATCTTGTGCAGCAGCGCCCGATGCACACGCAATCGAAATCAACAACGCGAATTTGGTGCTTGCCCACATTCGTCATGACCTCTATCGAAAGTTTGTTTCCGCCAACAGTATAGCCTGAGCTACGATTACATTGTCTTTATCGGAAATATTTCGATGGACGCCCATTGTATTTTTGAGTCATCAAAAACCTTTCGGCGACTTCATGAGATGTGGCTCCACTGTTTCCATAAGCACGGGACGGATCGGAATGCTCTCGGACAAAGACATGAGCGGCGTTAAGATAGCCATGCGTATCCAGCTTCGTCTCGCCGCCTGACGCCCTGTATAATTCTCTCCGCATTGCTGAGACAATTGAGGTCCATCTGATGATTGCTGCAAGGCGTAAAGTTCAATCTTGATTCGGTTTACCCTCAACCATACGCCGCCGTAACCCGACATCCCAGCCAGCCAGGCCCAGCCGAAAAAGTTCAACAGCTGCCCTGTTGTCCCGAGTGCTTTTCTAAAGCCTCGCAAGCTTTCAACCCGCTTCACCATCGAGGACGCTGCAGGCGATGAAGTTGTCGCGGGTTCGGGCCTCTAGTGTTTCTCGTTGCTGTTTGAGAAATCTTTGTTTTCAGAGGGCAATCCACCGATTGCACACGAAGCGGCCGCACCAACCGCGAACGCCGCCGCCACCACAGCAATTGCAGGTGCCGCAGCAAGTGCGCCAGCAGCCAGCCCAATCACACCCAAAGTGGTAGAGCCGATCAAACTTACCGCAGCCTCTTTGCTTTTGTCGTCCATTTGAGGTTTCCTTTTGGAAGTAAGGTAGAACTTGTATTTCTCGGAACCGTCGATTACTTGGTATGAACGCTCTCAAGCCGCTGCAACACCTGTGTCACTCTCGCCCGACTGACACCGAGATAACGGGCGAGTGCGGCACGGCTCTCAAACTTTCCCGAGTCCATCAGTGATTGGTAATGGCGAGCGATTTTTAGCCGGTCGCGGGGCTGCGAGTGAGACGACGGTTTCGGCTCCGGCGTTACGGCAGCGGGATTCCACGGATAAAAATGGTACGAGCGGCGTTGACGTAACTGCTTGGTGGCGTAAGCACCTTGCTCAACGAGTCCCCGGTTTGTATGCTGAGTGACTCGGGGAGCTTGTTTCTGTACTGCGGAATCGTGGTACAGACCAGTTCACGGAAAACGCCGAGAGGTTCGCCTCCCGGCGTTTTTTCGTTTCCGCCTTTTCCACAAGACGTTACGTCACCGCGCCCGTTGCACTGGCGCTCTCTGTTTCGTGAGAGTCCGGCCGGGTTGCGGAAGGCACCGGATGGTCTCTCCCGGAGCTGAGAAACGATCTGGAGACCGGGTCGGCTGGAATTGGCGGATTCCTGGCACGACCCGTGATCGTCCGGTCAAGCATGTGGTGTTTGACGCCAATTTCTGGAAGTCGTTCATCCAGGCCAGGCTGGTGACACCAATCGGTGACAAGGGATACTGACCCTGTATGGCGCTGATCCAGTTCGGCATCGACTCTTAGCAGACCATCTGACGGCTGAATACTGCGTCCAAACGGCCGGCCGCGGACGGGTCGTCGATGAATGGAAAGTGCGGCCCGACCAAGTGGATAACCACTGGCTGGACTGCCTGGTCGGCTGTGCCGTCGGAGCCTCGATCCAGGGCACGAACCTGGCCGATGCCGGAGAACCGTTCAAACGCGAACGGAAAGCGTGTCACTTCCACGAACATTTCCGGGCCCAATCCAGACGCTTCGGCACGGCGTGGGAATGAGCGAATACCTGAACCCATCGTCTGTTCCTGATCGTGGTCCCAAGAACGAAGTCGATACGCGTACCATGATGCTGGAAGAAACTGTGCGCTCGCAGCAAGTGCTGTGCGAGTTCCAGATTCAACCGTGAACGTTAGCCAATTCGATCCCGGTGGAGGGTGCCACGGTTAAATGGTCGGAGAGTCGATCGCCGTGACGCACAGTCGCGCTCTTGCAGATTCCTCAACATGAGATCGACACCGAGCAGAAGAAAGTGACCTATCGGCAACTGGCTTTCAATGTCTGGCACGCCATCGAAGAGCTGAAACGTTCGATACACATTCTCCTCCAAGCCATCGTCTGACGCACTAATTCGAGTGAGACATTTTCTACAGCGCAGTGAGATTAAGTCTACATGACAAGTCAAACACAAGGTTGTAATCTCTGAACCAGTCGAAGTCTGGAGAAGGTTACTTCTCATGACTGATGGCGAGACTTCTCTTACGCCTCTGACATTCATCAGTATCTGATTCGCAAGTCTTAAAGGTAGCGCGCATTCGACGCGTTATCCCACTTCAGCTCCACGGTCCTTTCACAATCACGCTTGGATTCGCGAATTGCCCCTGGTGCAATCGGGACCCGATGCGAGCGTTTCTCTTGAAAGTTGTGGATCGACGAAGGCAATAGATCGAACCAACCACTCTCGAAGGTCAACCTCAAGTTGTTCGCAGCGTAGTCATTCCTATCGAAGAGCGAGGCGATTGTGGAAGCGACACAATTCGAAGCATGGGCATGGTTTCTAAATTCAGAAGGTATTGTGTGACCAGATTGAAACGATACGGAGTCTTCTGGGCAGGGGTTGTGGGGATTGTGATCCTCTCCTCTACCCGCGGCGTAATCTCCGCTGATGCACTTTCTGACAGGGACTTGCCCGGAGCTGTTGTTCACTCGTGGCTCGCGAACTCGTTTGCAAACGAAGCGGGGCATCAGTTCGTTCCGGTTAACATCTGCGGAATTGGTGTGACTCCGGATGGAACTGTGTACTCAGCCGGAGTGTCGGAAGCGTTTGGAGGCGTTGCGTCATACAAAGATGGTCAGTTTGTTACCAAGTACGACTATGACAGCGGGTGGGGTAGTAGTTCTTCAGCCGTTGTTGCCGATGCCGAGTATGTCTACATCGGGACTGGAGCAGGATTATTCCGCACGCGAGTAGGCGATACAGATTACAACAGAACTGCGATTCTTCGCGGCAACTTTCATGGACTAGCAATTCGTGAGGACGAGCTCTACGTCAGCGATTACGACTCAAGTAGGGTGCGAGTACTTTCGACGGTGACGATGGAAGAGAAGCGATCGTTCGCGGCAACAACGCCAGGACCACTTGCGGTTGGGGCCGATGGCAAGGTCTGGGTGATTGAAGGTAAACAGTCCAAGGATCCCAGTGAGTCGTTCTACACTGGTGGCGCGAAAATCGTTTCTTACTCTGCCACAGGCGAAATAGGCGACGAAATCTCAGACTTTGAGAATCCCTGTTCTCTCGCCCTGGACGGGAAGGGTCGCCTGCTTGTCGGCGGGTTAAACAAACACGGGCAGATCTGGATTTACGACGTTTCAGGCAAGCCAGAGAAGGTAGAGACGTTTGGGTCGGAAGGGGGAATTTTCTCCGGCGAACCAGGGCAGTATGGGGAAAAGAAGTTTCACTGGATTCGCGGGCTGGGGACAGACAAGGCTGGCAACCTCTATGTCGGATCAGTCTTCGGCACGTGGTACAACGTTTCGATCGAAGCATACTCCCCATTGGGTAAGCGGCTTTGGGATGTCCATGGCCTTGGCAACTGGCTTGATACCGCCTGTACCGACCCGGCTGACGAGAACACCGTCTACACTAAGGAAAACGTATTCAAGATGGACTGGACTAAGTCTGCTGGTCAAGAGCAGGCGTTGGCAGGGTTCACGGTCGATCGTTTCAAATACCCCTTCGATAACCGTGTTCGTGACGCCCATGGCCCATCGCATCGCCTGGTCAACGGTATCCGGCGGATTGAAGGAAAGCCATTCCTTTACTGTGGTTATCAAGGTACCAGTAGCCTTGAAATCTACAAGTTTGACAATGGTGTAGTCGCAATACCTTGTGGGATAGTCGGTGGTGCTTCGAATTGGCGACCGAACAATGGCAAACGTTGGCCAGAAGACGCCGAGAGCTTCATCTGGATCGACAATAACCAGAACGGAGTGCCTGATCCCGATGAGTTTGCTGACGCCAAAAAGGAACCAAGGTGGGGTTCGATGCACCTCGATGCGAAAGCTGGCATTTGGCAATGCGCCGGGGAGAGCATCTGGCACTTGCCTTGCGGAGGACTCGATAAGAACGGCAACCCCGTATACCTGCGTTCTTCAGAACTGACCTATAAGAACCCTAAGGAATTCCCAAACTCTCGCCTTCGCAGATTGTTCTATCTCCCAGCGGAAGACGCCCTGATCACGGGTGGATCACCGCAGACTGAGGAAAACGTCTGCGATCTGTTGATCTGTTACGACTTCTGGTCGGATGCCGCCAAGCGGAAACAGCGCTGGTCGATCCGAGTGCCGCTTGATGACAAGGAGTATACGGCCGAGACTAGTTATGGCGGTGGTGGTGTCCAGGCGATTTCTGCCGTCGGAAACTACTTGTTCATGTCCTATGGCTATGGTTGCATTCGAGTCCATGCCCTGAGTAACGGTGCGTTTGTCGGCACTCTTCGGCCCAACATCAACGGCTACAAAGGGGGCGGCGGCTGCGTCGATTCTGACAATGCTCTAAACGTCACGCTCTTAAGCACTGGGGAGTACGTGATGTTTCTGGAAAACGCTGGCCGAAACCACGTGATGATGTTGCGCTGGACACCTCTTGCTTCTGGAGGCTGAGCGCTCGGCCTTTCGAGTCAGCAAGGGGGGGACTGGTCGCCGGCTTCAGTGAATCTGACATGTAACTCGCGTGTTGTGAAAGTTCTTTATTCATCACTCTTAGGAAATGTTAACGTGACCGAGGATCTCATTAATCGTCGGACTTTTGTAGGTACCGGGGCAGCTGCAATGCTGTTTGGCGCTGTTGCGTCTGCATCATCGGCCGCAGCGGCAGATGACAAAACAAGAAGAATCCGAGTTGCAATCATTGGCTGTGGAAGCGTCTCGAATGTCTACCTGCCACAGCTTTCGCGTTGTCCGCACGTTGAACTCGTCAGTGCGTGTGACATTATTCCGCAGCGGGCCAAAGAGCAGTCCGAAAGGTACAAGATACCGAACCAGTACACACACATCGATCAGTTGCTTGCCGGGGTCCCATTTGACTTGATGGTGAACCTGACAGACATGCAGGAGCACGAGCGACTTAATCTCCAAGCAGTCAATGCCGGAAAGAACGTCTGGAGCGAAAAGCCAATGGCCAACTCGCTTGAGGCTGGGGAGAAACTACTGACTGCTGCGAAGATGAAGGGAGTTAAGGTATGGGGCGCGCCGGCGATGGTGATGAGCCCGCAATTCGCATTCATCGCCAAGACGGTGCAGTCTGGCGCGCTGGGTCGCGTAGCTGCAGCTCATGCCGACTACGGTCACACCGGTCCCGAGTGGTCTGTCTTCTTCTATGAGAAAGGTGGAGGCAGCCTTCCGGACTTAGCAGTGTACAACTTGACAACGCTCACTGGAGTGTTGGGTCCCGCAAAATCTGTCGTTGCCATGACAAGCATCGTTACGCCAACCCGGACAATCGGCGGAAAGAAAGAAATCAAAGTAATCGCCGAGGACAACGCGATGGTACTCCTGGACCATGGTAATGGCGTGATTTCGCATATCCAATCCGGATTCAACTACTTCAATCCGCATGGGCATGACGGCGGCAAAGAACAGCGACACACCGTGAACATCGTCGGAACCAAGGGCTATATCGGGCTCGTGGGATACGACTGGGACCCGCAAGGCGTCGACTTGTCAACCGAGGACGAGCCAGCGTTCAAGCGACATGCCACTGATCAAGCCAACTTCGAATGGGCGATGGGAGCTTCCCTTGCCGCTGAGAGTCTGGCAACAGGAAAAGACCTGTTAATTACGCCCGAACATGCCCTTCACGTCCTTGAGATCATTCAAGCTGCTCGCGAGAGCCAGGATTCTGGCCATCGAGTCCAGCTGCGTTCTAAGTTTCAATGGCCGGTTATCTCGTAACTCTTGAAAACACATCACGTCAAGCAAATTAGGAGGGCGCCCCCGATAATGCCGGTGCGTGATATGTCACTATGTTGCCCGATGCCGAGAGGCATCTAATTGTAGGGGTGCTTTGTCGCAGCCTAGTAAATCTATCATTTGATGATCGTGGTAGTGCGTACCTGAGTACTTCACATTTTCTACCTGGTTTGTATCGAGGAACTTTTAGAAAGGTCTTTCTGTGAAATTGCATTTCT
>JAIXVG010000308.1 GCA_027483145.1 Planctomyces sp. | reverse complement strand
GAAGTGGCTTACCAGGCTTCAGAATCAGGGTCGAGTGCTATTGGCTCTACCACCGCAAACCTATATGGATAATCAATCTACTTCGTACTGGCCGAAACAGTGGCTCGCAAAGATTTCAGTTTGAAGGTGTGCTAGCGTAACTTCGAGTGAAACTCTTTTGGAAGCCGTTCTTCAATGGGGAGCAGCCCCACGTGCCAGTGTTCGGGAAAGAGCCGAACGTAACGGCCACCACGCAATCCATCCAGCAGAAAACGCGTTTTGAGCGTCACTTCTAACCCCGATCCTCCCTGGCCCATTGGAATCTGGCGGGTACCTACGACTGTGCAATCAACGACATCTGGTCCCCCTTGTCCGCCTGCTGGCTCGTAGGTACGCAAGTTTTCTTCGGCGATGGCTGTCCGGACCATTTTGGCATTCGCCAACTCTTCCAAAAAATCAGGGGCATGCGAATCAATTACTGACACCGTGAAAGTGTTTTCCTGGTCGTTGGCCGCATCAATTCGCGCGGGCAGGCCCCGATGCTTCAGGTACTCGCGGTATTTTTTAACCTGAAGTGTGGTGGCCAATTCCTGGCTTTCCTGATCGAGCCAAATCTCCCTGCAATGAGTCCAGACGGGGGGGCCGGGCCAGAACCGCCGGATAAAGTTGTAACGAATCAACTGACCCACTTGCATATCCGATGGCATCGCCAATGAACGACCCTGATAAAATTGGGTTCCGTCACCGTAGGCCAATTCGATTTTGTCGAACTCTTCTCCCAGGACCTTGCCGGGAGCCTGTCCATCCGCTGTTGGTGTCGACCATTGTGGAGAAACTGTAAACAGTTTCCCCTTGATGGAATCGACGCGGTAGACAATCCCCGCCTGCTGGGACACCGTAAAGCTATCCCGAATTTTGAATATGCGATTGTGAAGTCGGCCGTCGTTATCGACGTACGTCTGAATTTCGGCAAATGTTCCAGCCGGAATGTCACCCAGTGCTGCCGGAGCGCCCCTGTAGAAGACTGAAGCATATGGCAGCAAGGTGAAGTCGAGCATGCGATCGCGCTCCTCTGAGCGATACTCGCCGCAGCGATCGATAGCGTCAATTCGGGACAGGCAAGCCCATTCGCGATGCTCTGACTTTGGTGGAGGGAACTCTAATGGTCCAACCTGGTACCAGCGCTTTGAAGCATTTCCACCGTCAAAGCGGAACGGAATATTGTCATCGATAATCGGGTCTTGCGCTCGGACGATGGCAGGGGTTATCAACAAGTTGCAAATCGCCAGCAACCCGACACAACGAATGATGGCGACGTTGTTTCGTCCTTTGAGCCAGACTGCTTGAATCATCATGCCAGCACCTCGGAAATGGGGGCCAGGCTATCGGCGAACTTCTCTGTCGGCACGTTCATGGCATGCAGCATTGTCAATAACAGATTGCTTAGCCGCGCATCGCGATCGATCGGAGAAAAACACATGCCGACTAGATCACGCTGTTCGTATGTGCCAAGCTTCTTCAGGTTGTAATCCAGGTGCTGTCCATGCTTGATACCCAGCTTTGCTCCCCCTGCAAACACGGTAGGGAGATTGGCATTACCATGGCTGTGGCCATAACTCATGCCGCTACCATACAAGACCATTGTGCGGTCTAAGAGCGAGACGCCGTCTTCTTGAACTGCATGCAGCCGATCAAGAAAGTAAGCCAGTTGCTCTGTTAAGAATGTATCGCTGCGGGTCAGCCGGGAGAGTGTCTCCGGGTCACCATTATGGTGGGACAACTCGTGTCGCGATTGGCGAATGTGAAGTTCGGGAAGTGCCAAGCCAAAGGTCTCACTGCCACTCATGTAGGTAACAACGCGCGTCATGTCGGTCTGCAGAGCTAGCACAATGAGGTCGTACATGGTCCGATAATAGTCGCCAGCATAAGATCTGGGGACGTCGCGCAGAAATCGATCTCCATTGACCTGAGGCTTCGGTACGTTAAGCCACTGTTCCATTCGCTCCGTTCGAATTTCGACTTCGCGAACTGCATTCAGGTACTCGTCGAGCTTCTGGGTATCTTCGTGGCCCAAGGCTGAGCGGAAGCTGCGGGCATCCGAACTAATGGCATCAAGGACACTTTGCCGTGAGCGAATTTTTGCTTCTTGTGCTTTTGCACCTCCGCTATCGGTTCCGAACAGACGTTCAAAAACTGTCCGGGGACTTTCCTCTGCGGGGAGTGGAACGCCGTCTCGCGAGTAGGACAGGGTTGTCGTATTTTGCGGCTGCCCGACTCCGGCAGTGATCGACAGTTCGAGTGAAGGAAAGCGGGTCAGTGGCCCGGTGACTTCGGCCATCACCTGATCACACGAGACCGAGTTCTTATAGTTGCTGGACTCACTCGACAGTGCCGCCCCGGTCAGCCAGGAATCGGCACAGACATGCCCTTGCCCCAACCCATTCCCATGATAGAGGCCGCTAATGGGAGTAATGACTTTTTTATGCCGCTCGAGCGGTTGCAGTGGCACACTCAGGTCATAATCGGCTCCAGCCTTGTCCATCTTCCAGGTTTCGACATTCACCCCATTAGGGATATAGACGAAGACGCTGCGGCGGGGGAGTTCGGTTCTTTTCGGGGCGACGTTTTTTGCAAGAACGGCTCGTGGCTGCATCGAATTGAGAAGCGGGAGCGCAACGGCCACCCCGGCACCTCTT
>JAIXVG010000339.1 GCA_027483145.1 Planctomyces sp. | reverse complement strand
CCGAGTACAGCGAAGCAGGCAACGGCGCTTACAGCTAGATGACCTCTATTCTGGGCCGGTTTGCAACCTATAGCGGTAAAGAAGTCAGTTGGGACGATGCAATTGCATCGAACATCGACCTCATGCCAAAGAGCTATAGCTGGGATGCCGAAGCTCCCATCAAGGCTTCAGCAGACGGAACTTACCCGATCGCTGTCCCAGGCCAGACAAATGTCCTGTAATCGCTGACGATTGCGTCAACAGGTATCCGCAGTACCAAAGGGGACTTGGCTAAACACCAAGTCCCCTTTTTTGTTTTATCGCACCAGCCGAACAAGCAACTCATTGTACGGGGCGGCTCGCCACACCATTTTTATGGACGATAATCTTACTGTCAAAAACACAGATCCAGCGTCACTGCGAAGACGCTAAGAAAAGGCCGGGTTTATTCGCGAACTTCGCACCTTCAAGGTAAAGTCGGGAATCAAACTCACCCGAGCGTCGCGGCGTCCCGCAATCTATACGCCAGCAGACATCGCCCAAGCCGGCTTCGCCGCGTTTTCGGACGGCTTTACTGTCGCCGCCACTTTGGCATCCAGACCATCCGGCATTCGCCCTAGTAGACGCAAAATCCCATCCAATATCGTCCAGGGGTTAGGAGGACAACCCGGGATGTACAGGTCAACCTTCAGCAGTTGATCAACTCCATTGTGCTGCTCGGTATGCCCAACATAGGGGCCGCCCGAAATCGCGCAGGCCCCCACCGCAATAACAAACTTTGGAGCGGGCGTGCACGCATAGCATTTTTCCATGGCCAGCCGCATGTTCTGAGTGACTGGTCCTGTTATCACCAGCGCATCGGCATGCCGGGGTGATGCGACAAACTGAATTCCAAATCGGCTCAAGTCAAACACTAGCGTCGTCAGCACATTGAGGTCTGCTTCACAGCCGTTACAGCCCCCTGCGCTAACTTGTCGCAATTTTAAACTTCTTCCAAAGATTCGCTGGCTTTGGGCATCAATCGCCTGAGCCAGCAAATAAGGGTTCTTGCCACCTGCCAGTAAGTCTTCGCGGCGTGACGTCGCTAAGCGGTAGTCGGTTGAAGGCTGAATCGCGGATGTAGGACAGGCCGTTGTGCACTCTGTACAAAACAGGCACTTACCCAAATCGACCCGCAGGTCCCCTGGCGTATTGATGATCGCATCAGTAGGACAAGCCTCGCTGCACTGGTTACAGCCCGACGGGCACTTGGCGTCATCAATAATCGGCAGCCCACGAAAGCGGTCTGACCGAGGGGCAGGAAGATCGGGCCAGGCACTGGTCCGATGCTGCTGCCGTAGTCGCTCAAGCAGAATATCGATCATCTCATTTGTTCCAACAAAGCCCAAGGCTGGTCAAGGCTCGCCCGCTAAGAGACTATCCGAAAACCGGTTGTGCTTGTTCGAGAACCCTGTTGTTTCAGGCGTACCATCCGCGCATCAGAGGTTTTCGGATAAGTTCTTAGCGGGTTCTTCTTGCTCAATTTCACCTAAAGATCATGCCCGCAATACGACAAGTTAAAACTCTTATTGTTGACCGGAAAATCAGAAATCTGCTGGTCTCGCATCGCCAGCATTAGTCCAAACCAGTTATGAAACGATGGGTCGACTACCTTGTAATGACTGAACTTCCCTACGTCATCGGTCAGGGCAACGTGACAAATCTCGCCGCGCCAGCCTTCGACAATCGAAACCACTATGGCACTCGGCTGAAGCGGCCCCGCCTTGGCCCGCACGGGCCCTGCTGGAAAGGCATCCAGTTGTTCAATCACAAATTGCCCGGATCTTTGAATCTCGAGCCAGCGAACCGATGCCCGGCCGAAGACGTCCCCCGACCCCCAGATCGAAACGGGAATATGGGAAAACCGGTAAATCCCGCTGGGAAAATCACGCCGCGCATCACGATCAACGCCAGATGCCCGGGCCGCCATTCCAACCAGCCCTGCCTCAACGGCCTGACCATACGTCACTTCGCCGCAGGCTTCAAACCGGGCTTGGGCTGACGGACATTTCCACAATAAATCAATGGCTCCATCAACATCCCGTAAGGCCGGCGACAATCGCTCTTTTAGTGTTTGAAGCTGTGCGCCCGATAGATCCCACAACGCTCCCCCCGGACAAACCAGGTTCCGACCAAACCGATTACCACATATCAGTGCGGTGGCGTTCAGAAAGTCTCCCCGGATTCGGCCGCAATACGACGACGTTGGCAGATAGCCCACATCGAGTGCCAGCGCCCCCAGGTCCCCTGTGTGGTTTGCGAGCCGCTCCAGTTCGAGCGCGATGCCTCGCAGCAACTGACCTCTCAGCGGCACGCGCAGCCCTGCCAGCGCTTCAACCGCCTGGCAATAGGCAAGGCTATGGCCGATGGATGTATCCCCTGCCAGCGTTTCCATATAGGGAAGCGTTCGCTTGGTTGGCCCACCAACAAGATGCCGCTCAACTCCGCGATGCTGATATCCCAGCCAAGTCTCCATATGAAACACATGTTCGCCATGACACTGGAACCGAAAATGCCCCGGCTCAATCACCCCGGCATGAATTGGCCCCACTGCAACTTCATGTGTCTGGTCACTCTCGAACTGATAGGTGGTCGAGACACCCGGCCGAATGCTTTCTGGCGAACGCCCCCAGGCATCGTGCCCTGCTCGATAGCTGGCATGGAACCGGATTGGTTTTAACCAAGGGTGCCCTTCGGGCAGAATCCCCCATTGCTCAGCGATTTCCCGCTCGAACCAATGAGCCTGCGCCACATTGCGACTGAGCGACGGATAGGCATCACCGATCTCAGTTCGCATGACCGAGATTAGCCCCGAATTTGCAAAACTGCAGACCGCATACATCTGGTGGCTGGTTCGACCCGGTACCACGAACAACGCCGACAGCAGCCCCCCCTGACGAACGGCCAGGTTTAGTTGTTCTTCGAATTGAGCAAACTCAAGATCAGGGACCTCTGCCAGCGAAATAGCCGTGCCATTTCGAACCAGTGGCATTTCCCAACCGGGCCGATCGACTTGAGATTCGTTTGCGATAGAACTCGCAGCCATAAAGAACACCTTCGCCGGTTGGCGTTTTCGCTTGCCTGTTATTCTGTCGCGTGATGGTCCCAGAATGCTTCGTCATCGGGAAACAGTACGACTGGGACTTGATGGACCGCCATCGGCAGTGCCTGTGGCTTGGCCAGCCGAACATCAATTGCCAGCGAAGCCGCCCTCAGTCGATCGGCCAGCGTCTCTGGGATAGAAATTCCCAGCCAGAGTGCTCCCCCCAGCATGACAATCGCCGGAACGACCGACCACCAGGGTTCAGCCGGCGAACGCCGCCGCGCAGCATGATCAGACGATTGGCCATGCAGCATTCGCAACACCCCGCCACTCATCCCGATAAAAATCAAACCCAGGAAGACAACGTAGACCGCCCCCATCAGGTACTGACGATTATCGAGTGCACCCTTGAGCACGGTAAGCTCACTGATGAAAGTCCCAAACGGTGGGCTACCGGTAATGGCCAGGAACCCCACCACCCACAACGTCCCTGAAACGGGCAACTTGCGAAATAGCCCTTGAACCTGCGAAATCTCTTTAGTTCCATACCCACGAAGAATGTTTCCTGCCACCATAAACAAAGGAGCTTTCACCAAAGCATGATTGATGGCATGCAAGATTCCCCCAAAGACACCCACGCTCCCCAAGCCAACACCCAGCGTAATGATCCCCACATGCTCGACACTCGAATAAGCGAGCATCCGCTTAAAGTCGCGCTGCCGCAGAATGAAAACCGCTGCAACAACAATCGACACGATCCCAAACAACTGCAGTACCTCGGCACTGAAGTCGCCGCACCCCTTCAGGATGCACAAACTGTGAACTCGCAGAATTCCAAGGAACACACAGTTGAGCATGGCGGTCGACAGCATCGGAACGATTGATGGCGATTCGCTATACGTATCGGGAAGCCAGTTATGCAGCGGGGCCAGCCCCATCTTGGTTCCATACCCCACGACAAAAAAGAGGAAAGCCGCCTGCAACCACGAGGTTCGTAACGAGGGTGCAGCCGCACTGAGCTCTGCCACAGTCAGCCCAACGTGCGGGGTATTTGGATCAAATGCTGCTACTGCCAACAGAAAATTTCCACACAGCGCCAAGGCAATTCCAACCGAGCAAAGCAGCAGATACTTCCAAAGTGCCTCAAGCGACCGATGATGACGATGAAAATAGATCAGGGGGGCAGTCGCCAGCGTGGACATTTCCAGGCTGACCCATAACAGTCCAAAGTGCTGGCTGAACGTCACTGCAGTCGCGGCTGCCAGAAAAACAAGCATACACCCAATGAAGACCGACTCGGGCTCGTTGCGAAATAGAAACCCTTCAACGACATCGGGTTTTGGTCCAGTCGTCTCGCGAGCCAGGTAGCCAACTGCATAAATCGCCGTACAAAAGAAGGTGAAGCTCACCACTGTCAAAAACAATAGCCCGATATCATCGAGGGCCAGCCACCCGCCCAGCAGCGGTTCGGGCGTTTTCGTCCAGCAGGAAATCGTCAACACGAGATGAGTGATCGCCGTTGTCAGCAGCAGGCCTCGCCGCAAAAAGGGGGACCGCAACGCAAAGGCAAGGCCTCCTCCAATCAGCGGAACAAGACCCAACAATATGGCTTGCATGCAAACAACTTTACTGAAAAACCAGGCATTCAATCGGTTATAAAAAGAATCAAGCGTCAACAAGTCTCAAAGCGTACCCGTCCTAAAGTGTTAATCTCGCAACTGGGATAGCTGAGCAACGTCGATATGGTCAAACTCGTGGCTGATGTGAAACAGCGCGATTCCCATCACAAAAACCGCCACCACCACATCCAGCAAAATACCCATCTCAACCAGAAATGGTTCATCGTGTGCCAGCGCAATCCCAAACACAAAAATCCCGTTCTCCATAAGCAGGTAACCCACCACCTGCATCAATGCCTGTCGCCTGGCGATGATTAGAAACAGGCCCGCAAAGATGGTTGACAGCGAAACCGGCAGCACCAGCTTCGATGTTTCGTGTATTGGTGTTTCCAGCCGGGTCGCAAAATAGAACGATGCCGCAATCGCAACCACCCCTGCCCCAACCGAGACCGCATACCCTAACACGGGTTCGATCTCGCGCCGCACATTCGCTGCTCGTAGACTGCGAGTCAGCAGTGACGGAAACACGAACCCCTTCACCCCCAGCGTGATGATGCCGATGGCGAGCAGCCGAAAGTCGAAAGGATGATCAGGAAGCAACAGTGGCAGCACGCTGATCATCATCCCGTGCAGCGATGCGATTCGTATCACTGCAGTCAGCCTGCTTGACCCCAACAAAATGAGGTTCAGCAGCATGCAGATAATCAACAATAAGTCGAATGTTAGTGCCATGGAGAACCTTCCGAATGCCCGGGTGTGCTTATTCGAAACCGCTTCGATTGTGGAAGAATGCAAGACGCATCAGAGGGTATTCGGATAATTCATTAGTTGCGTAGCTCCAGCACCAGGGCCAGCACGGTTAATGTGGTTGCACCAACCAGCAACTGTGGTACCTTGGGCATCCTCAACCGGGCCATTGCCGATTCAACGAGTCCCACAACCGCCGCCAGCACAAACAGCGTCCCCACGTCGGCTGCCAGGTCTAACAGCAAATTCCCCGTATCGGGGATCACCAGCTCAACGATCAGCAGGGCCAACAGCCAAAGCTTGAGACAGGCCGCATAAAGCACAAACGCCAAATCAGGTCCGCTGTGGTCGAGGATAATCACCTCATGAATCATCGTCAGTTCCAGGTGAGTTGTGGGGTCATCAACCGGTATCCGCGAGTTTTCAGCCAGAAAGACCACAATCAGCGCTGAAGCGACAAAAACAAGAATGACCCCCTGATTGGACCACAGTTCGAGGCTGACCCGTGTATTCATCGACGACAGAGACAACAGCATGGTTTGATTGGCGACCGTTGCCTTAGCGATCGCGGCCATTCCCAACAACACGGCTGGTTCAGCCAATGAAGCAAAAAAGACTTCCCGGGCAGCCCCCATTCCTTCGAAGGCCGACCCAGTGTCGAGAGCTGCTAACACAATCGCAAAACGTCCCAACGCCAGCAGCGAGACAAACACGACCATGTCCCCTGAAAAACTGAACAGGGCAGGCGAGTCGCTCATTGGCATCAGCATGCAGGCCACAATCAGCGTCGAAAGACTGACAATTGGTCCAGCCCGAAACAGCCATGTCGTTGTCTCGCTGTAAACGGCCCCCTTATGCAGCAGCCGCCACAGGTCGTAGTACATCTGCAGAAGTGGTGGCCCGGTCCGCCCTGCAACCAGCGCCTTCACCCGATTAATCACCCCCATAAGCAGCGGGGCTAGCGTTAGCGCCAAGATCGGTGTCACTAACCCGTTGAGTGCGATCACCAAAACCTGCCTTTCGATTGCAGTCCACCGTCACGACTTGATTGCTGGTGCCGCTAGCTCTGCCAGCGGCACCAGAAGAATTACAATTGATGGCCCGCTAGATCGCTTTCCGCAAATACCAGATCAACAAACCAAACAGCGTTGCCGCAATGTAAAGGACATAGATATTGACCTGCCCCTGCTGCAGCCAACTGAGCCTCGCAAGCAACCCATCGACCAATCGAAACAAGCGTGCATAGCCATACTTCAAAAACGAATCAGGAACCGATTGCCTGAAGTGGCCCGGCTGGGGAAACAGGCCAATAGGTTTCTGGATGTCCGTATCGACGGGCATAACCGGCAAGTAGAAGTCGACTTGAGCCTGCGTGTAAGACGAAGCGGTATACTGCATGCGCGCGGTAGGCTCGGCGTACCCGCAATCCCAAGTCTGCGAACGACCAACATCGCGATTGGCCAGCAACATCGACCGCAGCCCGGCCAAACCAGCCATCACCCCAATCAAAACGAACATCACCAGATTGACCCCCTCGATTGGCTGCAAAGCCAACCGAATCTGGTGCGAAATGTCTCCCGCCGTCGACGCTTCCAGGACATTCAAAACGGGAATTGTCAGCGGCACAATCACTCCCGACATAAACCCGACAGCGATACACAGTGATGCCAGAAACAGTGAGGGCCAAATCAGTCGCAGCGGCGGTGCCTGGGCATTTGCAGCAGCTTGCGAGCGAGGCGCTCCCAATAGCATGATCCCTGCGACTTGAGTGAAACACGAAACCGCCAGCCCTGCCGTAAGCGCTAACGCAGCAATCGCAGTGAGAGCCGCAATTGTTGCCAGTTTGTTCCCCAGTAACTCTTCACTGAACGCCCCCAGCAGAATCAGAAACTCGCTGACGAAACCATTGAGTGGTGGCAGCCCTGAAATGGCGACAAACCCGCATGACATGCAAATCGAAAAAAGGGGAAGCCGCTTCATCAGTCCACCAAGCTGATCGATATTGGTCGTTCCTGTCTGGTGCGAAATGACGCCCGTTCCCAGCGCCAGAAGTCCCTTATTCAGCGAGTGATTCCAGCAGTGCAGCAGCGCTCCCGCGAACCCCAACGACGCCGCCGCTGGTGATTGAAGCGTCATTCCCATCATCCCCAGACCGAATCCAATAAAAATGATCCCCATGTTCTCCGAGCTACTGTAAGCCAGAACTCTTCGCAGGTCTCGCTGACTTTGAGCCAGCAGCAGACCCATTACGCCCGAAACTCCGCCTAAGAAAATGACCACCATCGCCCACCAGATGGGAGGGCTTCCCAGATAAAGCTGTGTTCGAAACAGTCCATAGACCGCCACCTTAGCCATCGCGGCTGATGACAGGGCAGGAACATAGGCAGGGGCAGCGCAGTACGTGTTGGGCATCCATACGTGGAAAGGAATCAGCCCGGCCTTGGTCCCAAAGCCCACAACTGACAACAAAAACAGCCCGTCCAACAGGTACTGGCTACCGGTTACCTTGGTGAATTCGAGCGTCTCTGGTCCGCCGCCAATCAGCAGCAGCACTGGCAACAGGCAGGCCGTTCCCAGATGAGCCGCAATCAAGTAAAGCCGACCGGTTGCAACAACCTCGGCCCGCTCATCATCCCAAACAACCAGGAAGTACATCGACAGCGACATCACCTCCCACGCAACCAGAAACAGCAAACTGTTGCGAGCCGTCAGGACGACCAGCATGGCAGCGACTAACAGGTCAAAGCAAAGCCACATCAGCCCTGTTCGCCGCTTACTGGGGGCAATCCCTTTGATCCAGACGCCCGCGAAAGCGGCCGACAAAAACGCGATTCCAATGACGGGGACCATGAACCAAGCCGACAGCGGGTCGATCTCTAGAAGAAACCGCCCCAGTGGCACATTCCACGCTGCGTCAACCTTGAACGTGGTCGAGCGGCCAAGCGTCACTTGCAGGACAGGAACCGCCGCCAGCAGGCAGGCCAAGCCAGTCCCCCACGACCCCAACCGATTGGCGATGGCCGGAAAGGCCGACATGCAAACCGAGGCCATCCCGGTCACAAGCAGCATCAAGAGGGCTATCAAGAACCAATCCATCGATTCCCCGTCTTCTTCGAGCGTGGCACACAGCCGAACAGCCAGCATGGCCACAACCCGGCAATCTGTTCGATGCGGCAGACTACGTCATCTCAGTCCACCATTCAATCTTTTTCGACCAGTCGATCGAATGGCGCGTGTAGTTTGCCAGCCTTTCACTCCCCCATCACCTAAACGCCCCAAGCTACCTTTACCCACTCAAGCAGTTTTTGCAAACTCGCCCGCTCACGAATCAGCGAAACGAAACCATCATCACCCAACACCTCGGACAACGCCGCTAGCAGCAACAGGTGCTCTGCCATAGTTCTGCAACACAGGAAGAAAACTAAGTCAATCGGCTGCTTATCAGCAGCCCCCATTTCCAATGCTCGATCGAGTTGCCCCACCAGAATCACGGGTTGCGGCAAGTTCATCAAGAGAGGATATCGAGGATGGGGAACAGCGACCCCGTTCCCGGCAGGAGTTTGGACTAATCTTTCTCGGGCTGTCATCACGTCAACAAGCTCGGCTCGTTCGGCCGCACCAATTTCGAGTCGTTCCGCGACAACATAAAAGACATCGGCCAATGATGCTCCCGCTGCAACCGGAACGATTCCCCCCGCCGCCAGACCCGCCGCAAAGAGGCGGCAAATCGACGCTTTATCATCGCCAGTCTTTGAATCGCCCCCCTCCCCCAACATTTCAGTTGCCACTTTTGGGACAACAAACGATGAGAACTGAGCGGCTGAAATCCGCCGACGCCGACTGATGGCCCACTCGATAATCTCGGTTGTGTTCGCTCCGTAGATCTCGTTCACCTGGCGGGCAGGCAGATTCTCACGATTGATCCAGTTGAAAATCCGGTCCTCAGAGACCGAAAACAGCGAAGCAATTTCACGCACTCGCAATAGCATAACTCGGTTCCGCCTCCTGCCTCGACCGCTTTAACCTGATCACAATTGCCGATGCACGTGGTATCATCGGTCGATAATCGCTGAACCGTAAACAGAGGATGGGGCTGATATCCATTTCCGCAGGGCCTGTTGCCACCGCGCTTAAGCCTAGACCTTCATCAAACCAGCGAAGTGTCGGACTATGTACAACTTGATGTTCTCCGTGACCCTCATCGGGACCGTCACAAACACTGTCATAAACGACGCGAACCAAAAGGTATTTCACTCAATCCGGTGATACGATCCCGTCATTGCTTGCGAATCGTACAGGCTGTGACAGATGCCCTCTAGTCGAACCCGCTTACATTGCCTTCAGACTGGACGAATTGGCAGTGGCCCGAAGCGCCGACGTATCCTAGATTTGCTAAGCTGTGAAAATGGTCGCCCAAGAACACCAGCTGATTCCGCTGCAGAGGCGGGGTCCCGCGTTCTACCACCACCTTTAACAGGATATGACTGTGCGAGTGCTTGTCATAGAAGACGATCCGCTGATTGCGCGATCATTGACCGTCGGTTTCAGTGAAGCAGGGCACCAATGTGAGGTTCGCGCAGATGGCGAATCAGGGTTGGCAGCCGCCATGGCCCAACAGGCAGACGTGATCGTTCTTGATCAAATGCTGCCGAAAAAATCGGGACAGGAAATTCTTTCGGAACTCCGGAAGGCAGGCGTTCTAATTCCCGTTGTCATGCTGACAGCTCTCTCGACTTTAGACGATCGAGTCCAAGGCCTGAACATTGGCGCCGACGACTATATGGTCAAGCCGTTCGAGTTTGCTGAGCTACTAGCCCGAGTCACTGCCGTAATTCGTCGAAGCTCGCATCGCCCACCCGCGACCCTGAGAGCGGGTGAACTGATGCTTGACCTCTCAACCCGCCGCGTGACAAGGGGGGAAGTCGAAATTGAATTGACTCCCATCGAGTTCAGCCTGCTGGAATTGTTGATGAGGTTTGCCGGACAGGTAGTAACCCGCAAGATGCTGTGCGAGCACATTTGGGGCTTTAACTGGGAAGGAACGACCAACGTCATTGAAGTCCACGTCAATCGCTTGCGTGGTAAGATCGACGGTAAGCGAACCGTTTCCTTCGTCAAAACGATTCGAGGACGTGGCTATGCCCTTGCGAGCGATTAAGGCCGGCCCCCGTTCGTTTCGCTTTCGGCTGATGTTCTGGAACACGCTGGTCATGCTGGCGGTGATGTTAATCACGCTGTTTAGTGTTCTCATTGGGTTACGAATCTCGCTGGATAATGAGCTGGAAGCGATTCTTGAAGATGAAGCGCGTGAACTCGTCCTGGCGATCGAGGCCAATCAGGGCCTCCCACAGGAAGTCATTGCTGAAATGCAGCGCAAAGCGCAAAGTCACGAGCAACGTGGCTGGTTCTTGCGCTGGATGTCGGGCGATGGAGCCGAAACTCGATACCAGAGCCAACTGGCACCAAGCGATATCGTTTTCAATCAGGTACGTATGGACGACTCTGGACGCATTTTGTCTGCGGAGGGCTATTTGGCATTCGAGGCGACTGTCGCCAAAGGAACGCCGGAGGAGTCAATCGTTCTGGTTGGTACGACCGAAGACTTCATCAATACTGAGGTTGGTCGATTTACACGGGTTGTTTTGCTAGTTGGCCTGTCGGTTTTGTTGCTTACCCCAATTGGTGGTGTGATTCTTGCCAATCAAGTCTTGGCCCCGCTTCATTCGATTATTGATACGGCCTCTCGGCTAAGGCCCAGCCATATGGAAGAACGACTTCCAAACCGCGGAACAGAAGACGAACTTGATAAGTTGGCACTTCAAATCAACAGCTTTCTCGATCAGATCGCCCAGCACCTCAATCAAAATCGCGAGTTTGTTGCCAATGCGGCTCATGAATTGCGATCGCCTCTTGCCGCGATCTTAAGCTCGATTGAAGTCACATTGCGACAGAACCGGTCGATCGAGTCCTACGCAGAAGAAATGCAATTGATTGAAAGCGAATGTCAACACCTGACTCAACTGGTTAATCAGCTTCTGCAACTGGCTGCCAGCGATGCCGGAGCGACTCAGTTGAATGTCAAACGGATCGACCTGGGTCATGTCGCCAACAAAGTTGTTGAGATGTTCTCGGCCGTCGCCGAGGAGCAAGGTGCCACACTGACCGCCTCAGTCATCGGCGATACCTCCCTGAATGGGGATGGCGAGAAGCTACGGCAATTGATTACCAACCTGGTCGACAACGGCCTGAAATTCAGCCAGGGAATCCAGACTGTTTCAGTAACGGTCGATGGAAGCCGGCCCGAGACAGTTCAAATCTCGGTGTCCGATACCGGCCGAGGTATTTCAAAGGACGACCTTCCTCACATCTTTGACCGGTTCTTTCAAGCTGACCGGGCAAGGCGCCGGTCGGAAGCCCGTGGAACTGGGCTTGGCCTCAGTATTTGCCAATCGATCGTCATGCTGCACCTGGGGGAATTGGCAGCCAAAAGCGAACTAGGCCAGGGAACCACCTTTACGGCTACGCTTCCCCGCCAAGCCCTGCGCGATGAGTCGACCCCGCATGACGTTCCCCGACTGGCCACGTAACTCTACGGGCTTGAGTGCCGATGCGCGAACCTGCTACCGGCAATATCGTATGGTCAATCCAGAGTGTTCAAACAGGCACAACCGCGTTCTCGGATCAGCTTGAGTCTGGTGTCTCGCAGCATTGGATTTGGCAGTCAAACCAATGCATGGACGAAACACCAAGCCGCGATGCGATTAGAAATCAACATTCGCGTTTGGTGCGGCAGGAGGAGCAGCCCCAGGGGCACCAGCCGGAGCGGCTGCAGGCTTTAGCACAAAACCATCAGCCAGCAAATGGGACGAGCTGTAAATCACTTCATCGCCACTGGTGAAGTCCCCTGTTACATAGGTTCGCTGACTACCAACCGGGCCCAGCAAACTAACGGGGATATCTCGAACCACATTCGCCCGCACGACCTGAACCCGACGATTTCCTTCAGGCGTATTCAAAATGGCCGAATTGGCCACTTCTGTCACCGGCTGTCGGGGAACAACAGGGACATAAACCGTTTGGCCCGGCTTGAATTTCCCGTCACTGTTGTCGATGACCACAATCACCGACGTAGCCGAATCGAGCAGATCTCGCAGGGGATCAAAACGCTTGCTTAAAGGGAGCACGGCTTCGATTTTCCCCTCGACGTCGACATCGGCAATCTTGAGCGGAAAGTTCTTAGTTCGGTCGAGGGTTGCCCCATCGGCAGGGACTTCAACGACCAACTTGGTGGGGTCACCCAGAATGATCAGTGGTTCACCAGCGCGAACAAATTGTCCTTCGACTACATGAATCCGCTGCACTTCACACGCAAATGGGGCACGGATACTACTCAGGTCGAGATAGTACTGAGCCAGGTCGACATCAGCTTTGGCAGCGTCCATCTTTGCCTGCGCAATCGCGGCTGCCTCCTCACTCGTTTTTGCTGCCAGTTTTTGTTCCAGCGTCATGGCTCGCAAGAACGACTTTGCTTTGTCGAGCTGCAACCGTTGAATGGTGCTTTCAAACCGCATCGTCTCGACTTGAACCGCCAGCTTCTGGTTCGGTTTTACTGCCACTTGACGAATGGTGCCGTCGAATGGGGCAGGAATCTCAACCCTCTGAAGGGCATCAACCGTTAGTGACAGCCGATACTTTTGAGTGTCGAGCAGCCGGACAACTTCGCGCTTCACCACAATCTGATCGCCGACGTTCGCAGCAGCAGGAGTCGGTTTGCCGGCGCCATCTGTGGATGCCGGAGCAGCCGGAGCCTGTCCCCAAGCCGAGTCAAAGCTGGTGAGCGGTCCAAAGATCGCCATCGACACCAACGCTGCGAGAGTAAAGCCGTTTTTCAGGTCTGACACCCGGGCACCCTTATCTTTAAACTGGAGAGGAACGTCTGGAAAATCCACCGATTGGCATTTGCGGTCGGGTGGGTTCCGTGGCAGTTGAAATTGAGAAATCAAAAAGAGCATTTGCTTACGAAATACCCGCCCTTTTTCAAGAGGCTACGCACCCGGGATTCACCATGTCAACCGGACGCGGGTTCCTCAGACCACTTTTCTGACGCCGGAACGCCAGATCGAGGCTTGGACAGGGATAAACTGCAGTCGCTATTCACTTTGTAAAGATTCGATCACAATTCAAAATCGGATGTTCCAAAGTCTGATCAGCCTGTTCTCCGGCTGCCAACCGGCCATCCCGGCAGTATTCAAACACCTTTCAAGGCTGCACTCAATTGAGCGTCATTCACCTCCATCCGAACGATCAGGTTGCGGTTGCGACACGGGACTTGCAGCCGGGGGAAACTATCGGCAACGACAGAATCGCATTAGCCGTTAGTGATCAGATACCAACTGGTCATAAACTGGCGGTAACTCCGATTGCGGCCGAAAGCCCGATCCTCAAATTCGGCCAGACGATCGGCTATGCAACACGGGCCATTCATCCGGGCCAGTGGGTTCACACCCATAACGTGACTGCAGGGGAGTTGCATCTGGAGCACGAGTTTTGCTCGGCGATCCCTGCCGCCCCAACGCCGGTCATGGGCCGGACGTTTCAGGGTTATCATCGAGCTAATGGAAAAGTGGCGACCCGAAACTACATCGGCATTATCAGCACGGTGAACTGTTCAGCAACAACATCGAAGTACATCTCACAAAACTTCCCGAGCGAATTGCTGGCAGATTATCCCAATATCGACGGGGTGGTGGCGCTCATGCACAAAGGTGGCTGTGCGATGCAATATGGCGGGGCTGACCACCGCCAATTGACCCGCACTCTAGCAGGATGTGCCCGGCATCCCAATATCGCGGCGTATATCGTCGTTGGTTTAGGTTGTGAAACTGCTCAGGCTTCCTTTCTGATGGAGAACGAAGGACTGGTTCAACTGGGCACCCCCAGTCGCTCGCCAACGCGCGCTCCATTGGTGTTAACGATTCAGGACGAAGGGGGAGTGAAGAAAACCGTCGCGCGGGCGACTGCAGCCATCAAGGAGCTTTTGCCCGAAGTCGCTGAGCTGAAACGAACACCGGCCCCGGTTTCTGAAATCATGCTCGGCCTTGAATGTGGCGGGAGTGATGGAAACAGCGGAGTCACTGCCAACCCGGCTTTGGGCGTTTGTGCCGACCTGCTGGTGGCACATGGCGCGACAGCGGTCCTGTCGGAGACGCCGGAAATTTATGGCGGCGAACACCTGCTTACACGACGGGCCAAGTCGCCCGCAGTCGCGCGGAAGCTGATGGAGCGAGTTCAATGGTGGCTTGACCATACGGCCAAGTTTGGCGAACGGCTTGATATCAATCCTTCAGTTGGAAACAAACAAGGAGGCCTCACCACGATTTATGAGAAGTCACTTGGTGCGATTGCCAAAGGGGGGACAACGGCCCTCAATGCGGTTTACGAATATGCTGAGACGATTACCGAACGAGGGTTTGTGTTCATGGATACCCCGGGATATGACCCGGCTTCGGTGACGGGGTTGGTGGCGGGTGGAGCGAATGTCGTGGTGTTTACAACAGGTCGAGGAAGTTGCTTCGGCTGTAAGCCAGTCCCCACCATTAAGGTGACCAGCAACACCCGGCTATATGAACGAATGATTGACGACATGGATTTTGACGCTGGTCGGATTCTCACAGGCGAGTCACTGCAACAAGTTGGCAAGGAATTGTTCGAAGAAGTCATTGCGGTGGCTAGTGGCCAACAAACCAAGAGCGAAGCGCAAGGAATCGGGGACGAAGAATTCTGTCCATGGACCTGGGGTCCGGTGACATAGCTGGCAGGTGGGGTGAGTCTGGTCGTCAACTTCTGAAGTGCGGTGCGCTCGGTCAGCGCGCTACGGGGCCCATCCGCGCATCTGGTCGAGTGGCTCGCCGATGGAAGTGGTCGTTGCTGGGCTTGATATGTAACCGCTTGATGACAAATAGCGGCTTCGGTGCGGTGTGGAGGTCTGTGTCGGGCGTGAGTCCTGGTTGGTGTGGGTGAAAGCTTGTAGAGCGAATAGGAACTACAAACCGAGCTAAACCAAATCGCAAAAAAACTGCCGGCAGCCTGCCTCGGATGTGCGTCTCAGGGGTGCTATCTTGCCAATGGGCAGAGGACCCGCCAGAGTGCTGGCTACTGCAATATCTGAAGCCGATTGCGCAGAAGCGTTTTGCCCGGGCCTGTGTGTGGCTACCTAATCCATAGGAGCCAAACAGCAGGCTAGGCGCAACCTCTTCCAGCAAAACGGCCAGTTGAGTGCAGT
>JAIXVG010000441.1 GCA_027483145.1 Planctomyces sp. | reverse complement strand
TCCTTGGTCGCTTCGGCGTGGCGAACCGCGATTTACAATCAAATACCGTTCAACCAGTAAAGTCGAATTGATTCGAGTCTTGTATTCGTCCTTAGCACCCAAGTTTGCCGTAGCAGTGTGCCAGTGCCGAATCACCTCGTCAATCTTTCGGCACGAATACTTCTCAAGCTGCGGGGTGGCACCAGCCAAGTAGGGTCCGCTTCGCGGACCAAGAACGAGGTTGGGTAACTACAAAAACCAAACGTTGTGTGCCAACTGGTGTCAACGTCGAGTACCTGAATTCAGTCAATGAATGCCCATTCCGCCGGGCGATATCGATCCGTGAGCTGCCACGGAATGCCATGAGTTGTCGGCAATTGCAGATAAGCCTTCCCCCCCCGATACTTATCTGCAGTCGCTTGTCGACTGGCATCTAGTGGAGCGTCTTAAGTAGATGCGGTCTGGTCTTTATGCGCCAATGACTTCGCCAGTGTCTTCGTATAACCCGCATCTTGATATGACCGGACTCTCCGGTCGACAGGACGAATCGCACCGGCAAAGCGAACAATTCATATTGTTTGCTGTAAATCAACATCCGTCATTGGCGAATCACTACACTTGCCAACCTACTGCGACCATAACTCCACCTCGCGAAATTACGTCAATTCAATGTACCTTTTCTGACTGACCATCACTTATCCTTGAGCTTCGATTTCGCAATCCAAGCTCGGATGAAGTTGATGAACAGATCCGCTTGGGGACTCGGTTGCGATCCCCGTCGCGAGATCACGACCACCGATTCCGTGTAGGGCATGTCGTGGAGCGGGCGAACGACCACGTTCGGAACCTCGATACCATCCATGGGTGCCTGAAAGACGGCGACACCGAGACCAAGGCTCACGAAGCGTCGCATTGCAAGTGACATGCTCACCTCAACCACAATCCGAAGTTTCGTTTCGATATTGGCCCCTCGAATGGCCCCGTCAAGTTGCCGGCGCCACCCGGTCCCCTTCTCGGGTAGTATCAATGGGTACCGAACCACATCTGCCAACGAAACCTTCTTTCGAGTAACCAACGGATGATCGGCCGGCGTTGCAACAGCCCAGCTTCTCTCGTAGAGGGCTTCTGAAGCAACCAGGGGCGAATGAACCGCGAACTCGGTGGCGCCCGGCAAAATCGCGAGATCGGCATCCCCTGTCAGCAACACGTCGAGTGACCTGACGCCCACATTATTGGCGAGAGTTAACTCAATAGATTGATGCTGGTGGACAAACTCGGCGATCGGTCGTGCTAACTCTTCAATAATCACTCCGGGTGAACCGATCACAACCAATTGGCGGATGGCGTCTCGACGACGGTCATCGAAAGATTCTTTAAGCCCATCAACTGCCCCCAGAATCGGAGCAATCTGCTCAAACAGAATCACCCCATCCTGCGTTGGCTCAAGGCCGCTTGCCGTCTTTTCCAACAACGGGGCACCAAAGTCACGTTCAAGCGCCCGCACCTGCTGCCAGATAGCCGGCTGCGAGACTCGAAGCTCACGGGCAGCAGATGAAAAGGATCGTCTGCGGAAGCATTCGAAGAATGCTCGCAATTGGCCAATGCTGAATTCTTTATAGCGTTTCGCTGGCTGCTTCTTCATGGGGTTCTCGTTGCTATAAGGCAATCGAATAGCCTAATTTCAATATCAGACAGACGACTCGACTTGCTTACCCGCAAGAAGCCGATACGCTATGAATTAACAGGTTGAGCAATCGATTCAATTTCGCTTTTCGGCCTTGGGTAGTAAAGGAAGTTACCTTAAGCCCACACTTGTTTCCATTCGCTCCATTCAGGTACCCCGACCGTCTTCGAGCTGCATCAACGCAACACCTTCCGATCAAGGCGCTCCAGGGCACTGCATCGCTCGATAGTTGTCGAGCGTTGCGTGCGTTCAGCGAGCGCATGTCGCGAACCCGACATGTGCATTACGTGGCTGTTTTCGCACTGATGTTTGTCAGGGGGGCGACAGAGGTCGGTTTGTCTCAGGTGGTGTCCTTTGAAGCAGACGCGGCGGTTGCACTAGCAGGCTCCTCATTCATTCAAGTCAAAGGCTATTCAGGTGGTTGCTGAAAAGACAGAACACCCATTGTTCACCGGAATCGTTGAGGTTTTGCCAACCTTTCGAGCGAGGCCGAAAATCGAGCATGTTCTGTTCGACTTCGATGGAACGCTTTCGCTGATTCGGCACGGCTGGTCAGATGTCATGGTTTCGCTATTTTGCGAAATGCTTCCGCCAGTTGACGGCGAGTCGCCAGAGTCGATGAAGCAGTTGGTCTTTGACGACATCATGGGACTTAACGGCAAACAGACCATCTACCAGATGATTCAATTCGCCGACCGAGTCCGTCAGCGGGGTGGCTCGGCCGAAGAACCACTCTGGTACAAACACGAGTATCTGCGCCGCCTCAACCTGATGATCGAAGATCGGTTAGTGGGGCTCCGGAGCGGTGCAATCCCACCAGAGCGGTACTTAGTTTATGGAGCCAGAGCTCTGCTTGAACGGCTGTCTCAAATGGGAATGACTCTCCACTTGGCCAGCGGGACTGATATTGGCTTCGTGAAGGAAGAGGCTTCGCTTCTTGGGATAGCTCACTTCTTCGAAGGGCGGATTTCTGGCGCGGTTGACGATTTCAAATCGTTCTCCAAAAAGATCGTGATCGACCGTATCCTCGCCGAGAATGGCATCTGCGGTAATCGGTTGCTTGCCTTCGGGGATGGCTACGTTGAGATCCAGAATACAAAAGAGGTGGGGGGGCTCGCCGTTGCCGTTGCCAGCGATGAAGTGAATCATGGTTCGGGACGGATTGACGAATGGAAGCGTCAGCGGCTGATTGCCGTCGGTGCCGACATTGTCATTCCCGACTACCGCGACGCAATGGCTCTCGTGGATTACTTGGTCGGTGCTTCGTAAACAGCCCTCAAAGGAAAGCAGCAGGCCGTCTCGTCGCAGGGATGCGATTGCAAACTCATGATGTAAGTCGTTTCTTTGCAAGTTGGGCAAATCCAGGCTCTGCCCGAGCGAAGTTGTAGAATTCTGCGACCCCGTTTTAAGCAGACTGCAAAGCAGAGACTCACGAAGACTGCCTGAGTCAACGCAATTGCCACTGCACCCGCTTTGGGCGAATATATTGGCTGGTGAGCGAAGTGTGACTCAGTATCGTTATCGCAAGCAATCAGTCGTAGAAACTCTTTCATCAGTGTTGGTTGTACAGAATTTGTGAAGTGATGACTTTAGACCGTTTCCATCAGATCGCAACTCGATACGCGACCCTTCAGGTTGGTGTTGTTGGCGACTTTTGCCTCGATCGCTATTTCGAGATTGACCCGGCCCGAGCCGAGACGTCGATCGAGACGGGGCTCGTCGTCCACAACGTGATCAACATTCGCGCTCAGGCCGGCGCGGCGGGAACAATTGTCAATAATCTGGCAGCACTGGGC
>JAIXVG010000408.1 GCA_027483145.1 Planctomyces sp. | reverse complement strand
CCCTGCCTATGCCGACGACTACGCGTCATTGATTGATGGGCTGGTCGCGCTGTATCAGGCGACCTCCGCCGAAAAATGGAGAGTCTGTGCCCGCCGCTTGGCTGATGAGTTACAGGCCAGTTGTCGGTGCGCAACCGGTGGGTTCTATCTTGCCGCTGCTGATCAGCCCGCGATGGCCCTGCGCATCCATGCGTTCGATAAGGGCCGTGGCGCCGATGCCAACAGGCAGGCAGCCATTGCTCTGGCGCGGCTTTACAGCATTACCCAAGATTCAACTCATGCCCGGCTGGCCTTGGAAACAATTCAAACGGCCCTCCCTGCACTTCACCAAAATTGGTCAGCTGGCGGTCCATTGGCAATCGCCCTGAATGAACTGATCGAGGCTGACTTTCCGCTCGACTTATCACCTGTTCAACCAGAGAGGACCACAATCACCAATTCGCTGGCTGCTGTGGGACCTCCCGAGAGAGAACAAGCTATTGCGCAAACCGCCGCTCAACAGCCTGCTGAACCTGCTCCTCCAGCGGTTAAAAAGCCTGCCGTCGTGAAGGCCCGCGCCTACTTGCCAGTCGACCGATTACCCGCCGGGGAAACGGTCGAACTCGTCATTTTGCTCGATATTCAAAAAGGATGGCATATTAGCGCTAATCCGGCCCAGCCCGAAGAGATGTTGGCGACCATCGTCAACCTTTCAGGCAAATTGGGCTGTACTCTCGAAAAGATTCAATACCCCAAAGGCGTCAACCTGGAGATTGACGGCTTCGATGAACCAGTTTCTTCGTACGAGGGGCAGGTGAAGATTAAGGGAATGGTCAAGGTCCCTGCCGATGCGGCTGACAAAATTGAAACACTCGATTTGGTCATCAAGTATCAACCATGTACCGAAGGACGTTGTCTAGCGCCAGCAACGGCTAAGCTGCAGGCTAAAATTCGGGTTGCGCCCCCTGGAGAGAAGCCTCAACCGGTCCCCGAGAATCGCCCCTTGTTTCAGGATCCCGAAGCAGCAAAACCTAAATAGGTAGATAACTTCTGGAGAGAGCCTTGCGTCGATTAACCGGCATGTTACAACGCATGAACTGGGGCGGCTGATTCACATCAGTCCTCACTGTTTGATTTGTCATAACCAAGACGGCGAACTCCTTTTTCATTCAAGAAAGACCAGGGCGCATGGACATCCGAAACGGCAATGCAGCACGGTCGACGGCGATGATCAAAACCAAGATCGTTGCCACAGTCGGGCCCGCATCTGGTTCCAAAGAGGTGTTGACCGAACTGATCCATGCAGGGGTCGACCTGTTTCGGTTCAACTTCGCCCATGCCGACTACAACTGGCTCAAGAACGTTCAGAACTCGATCTATGAGATTACTGCCGAAACCGGAATTCAAATTGGTATTCTCGCCGATTTGTCTGGTCCAAAAATTAGACTTGGCATCCTGCCCGAAGGGGGAATTCGTTGTCGGCATGGGGCGATCTTCGAGTTTGTACGCAAGGCTGATCCCGAATCAACACACCAATTGACCTGCACTTATGAGCCACTGATCGACGATCTGCAGCCCGGCGACCGCGTTCTGTTAGCCGACGGAACCGTCAGCATGCGGGTTATTGAAAAGGATGCCGCAGCCGGTTGGGTGAAATGCGAAGTCGAACAGCCCGGAGTGATTCGCAGTAAGCAAGGGGTCAACCTGCCCGGCGTCGCTCTCAGTACTCCCAGCGTGACTGAAAAAGATCGCCGCGACCTCAAATGGGCGCTTGATAATGGTCTCGACTATATCGGGCTTAGCTTCGTCCGTAGCGCTGAAGATATTCAACTGCTGCGGCAGCTAATCAAAGAACACGGGACCAAGTCCCCTCCACTGATCGTGGCAAAAATTGAGAAAGTCGAAGCAGTTAACGATCTGGAACGTATCGTTGAAGAGACCGACGCCGTGATGGTGGCACGAGGTGACTTGGGGGTCGAAGCCGATGTCGCTCGCGTTCCGATTTTGCAAAAACGCATTATTCGCCTCTGCAACCAGCACCGTGTTCCGGTGATTACAGCCACCCAGATGCTAGACAGCATGCAGAAAAACGAATTGCCAACGCGTGCCGAAGCGAGCGATGTCGCTAATGCCGTCCTGGACGGAACCGATGCTGTGATGCTCTCGGGCGAAACGGCCGTTGGCGACTACCCTGTTCAAACCGTGGCCATGATGAGCCGCATTCTCCACAATGCCGAACTGCTGATGCAGCCCCGCCAATTCGATGACGTTCGCAGTCTCCCTCGCACGCGGGCCACCGCCGTCACCGAAGCAGTGACGCATGGTGCCGGGACCGCAGCCGAACATTTGGATGCTCACCTCTTGGCTGTGGCAACGCGCGGTGGCAAAACCGCCATGGCCCTCTCGAAACAGCGAATGACGGTCCCTATTCTAGCACTGACCGACCGGGTCGAAATCTCGCGGCGAATGACCCTTTACTGGGGAGTGATTCCCGTCGCGACGGCCGCGGTGACCTATGCCCCGGCAGAGTTGCTTAGCTTCGTCGAAGAATCGGGCCGAAAGCTGGGTATCCTCGAGTCCGGGGGTAAGTTGGTACTGGTGGCCAGTAGCGACTGGAGCCAGGAAGGCCACAATCTGATGCTGGTCCACGTCCTTCCCTGATCGCCAGCGCTGATCCCAGTAAACTGGTTTGTAATACGTTTGTGATACGAAGAAGCTGCACTGACAAATTTGCTGCCTGTTCTGCAATTCAGGCAAGAGGTCTGGCCCGCTCATGGCAGGTCTGGGCTTCAGGCGATATCAATAACGTAGACGAGTGTAAATCCAGCGGTAATCAGAAAGCAACTAAGAGGATGATTCTCCGATTCACCAGCACTGTCTTCGCCTTAGCTTGGGGACTTGCATCCCTCTGCTGTTGGTCCGACTGCATCGCCGATCCCGCTCGGGCTTCCAGCGTAACGGTGCAGATTGCCAACTGGGAAGAGGTGCAACAAGTCGTTGCTTGTCACACCGGCCGGGTGGTCCTGGTTGATGTGTGGAGCACCACTTGCGAACCATGCGTCCGCGAGTTTCAACACTTGGTAAAGCTGGCCGAACTCTATCGCGACGAGGTTGTTTGCTTTTCTGCCAGTTGCGACTATGCAGGGATCAAGTCGAAACCAATCGAGTATTATCGCCCGCGTGTTGAGCAGTTTCTGACGAAGCAACAAGCCACGACAACATCCAATTTCCTGTTGTCCGTTCCTGCCGACGCACTTCTCGAATCCCTCGATCTCGACTCAATTCCAGCCGTCTACGTATACGGCCGCGATGGCAAGCTATTGCAGCGCTTCGATAATCGCTACCACTCGCCGCACGCCAGGGCTGCCCCTCCTGCTGGTGGCGATTCGACTGATGAGGAAGCAGATCCTGAAGCTTTTACTTACCAGCGAGACGTTATTCCGTTCCTCGAAACGCTGATCAAGAAGTAATCCGATCGATTCAAGTTATGCTTTGGCTTCCATCACTACCATGACTATTCTCCGCTACCGACCGACGGGCCATCAGCAAGAACGGCTCTCGCAATCCGAATAGCCAAGCCGTCAACAAATAGAGGACGATTCCCAGCCCCATTGGCAGCCCGAGCGCGAGCAATCGACTCTCTCCGACCGAGATCGTTTCTTTAAATGCGGTACCAATCCAGCAGCCGGTGATTAACCCCGCTGTTGCCAGGCTCGTCTTCAGAAGTGTCAGCCCGATCTCTCCCCAGGGAAGCTTGCCGGTAAAGGCTTCGATCGCCAGTAACGTCAGCAAAAACTGAATGCTCCCAATCAGAGATGTGCTGATCGCCAATCCGATACCCCCTAGCGGCCATACCAGAATCATGTTGAGGACCAGGTTCGCGACAACGCTTGCAATCCCAATACGAGTTGGGATCCATCTTTCCTCTAGCGCATAGAGCGCACGCTGCACCACAACCAGTCCGCAAAACGCCCATACTCCCAAGCCGTAAGCCTGTATAATTCTCGCAGTTTCAAACGAGTCTTCCGTCGTGAACTCGCCTCGTTGAAAGATGAGCGTCGTCAGCGGGCCTGCCACCAAAAACAATCCCACCGAGGCTGGGATTCCAATGGCCAGTACCAGCCGAACGCCGAGAGCAACATCGCGTCGTAACCCTGCGAAATCCCGGCTTTGGGCGTGTCTGGTAAACAAGGGGTACAGCACCGTCCCCAGCGAGACTCCAAAGACCCCGAGCGGAAACTGATAAAGCCGTTGTCCCAGGTACAACGCCGACGCAGTTCCCGATGCAATTGGCCATCCAGATTCAGGGCCAGCCCCCGGAGGAGCGGCCAACCCCCAAGCCAACAGGCTATCGATTGTTGTATTAATCTGCGTGACCAATAGTCCCAGCAAGACTGGAAACACCCCAGCCACAATCCCTCGAACACGGGGAATCGCCCCTTGCCAACCCGATGCGTAAGTGAAACCCAAACGGTAAAGCATCGGTATCGGCAGCAGCAATTGGAGGCATCCTCCAACCAGCACTCCGACGCAGATAACGTTCAGCTTCTGTACCGGGTCAGCGATCGTCGGAACGACCAGCCATAACACGGTAAGCCAGACAGCGTTGAGGACCACTGGCACCAGGGCCGGGATCGCAAAGTGGTGCAGTGCATGCAACACGGCACTCAACTGGGCCGATACGCAAATCAGGATCACATAGGGCAACATCAACATCGTCAGCCAGACCAGCCGGGCCAGCTCGCCATGCGGACTGATCACACTCAGGAGACCAGCCGCAATCAGCTCAGCGACTGCGACCATTACAACCAGAAAT
>JAIXVG010000248.1 GCA_027483145.1 Planctomyces sp. | reverse complement strand
TCGGGCAGACGGAAGCGGGGAAGTCCTGAACGGGCGCGCGTGGTGTCGACTCCAAAGTGCCCCACGTGGACACCGGTGATGATGATTTCGCGATAGCCATTCTCGACCAGTCGCCGGACTTCGGCCTCGATCTCATCAGGTGTGCGACTGAAGAGCCCGGGCCGCACTTGTGGAATAATGCAATAAGTGCACTTCAGGATGCATCCATCCTGTACCTTCACATAGGCCCGCTTTCGGCCTTCGAATCGGCTGATGCCGGTCGGGAAGTCGACAAAGCCGTGCCGTCCCAGTACGTCCGGCAGTTCGCGCTTGTTGGTGACGACTTCAAAGACGGCTGGCAGCTTCTTGACGGCGTCAGGATCTCGCGTGGCATAACAACCCATCACCAGCGTGCGGGTTCCGGGGTTTTGCTTGGCCAACTGACGGATTACTTGCCGCGACCGGGAATCACCGTTGGAGGTGACCGTGCATGTATTCACTACACACAAGTCAGCGTTTTCGTCGTCTCGCGCTTCGCGATACCCGTTTCGCTCGAGGGCTTCTTTAACAAGCTGGGTTTCGTACTGGTTCACTTTGCAGCCAAGCGTCACCAGTTTGCAAGTCTTTTCGGTCATGGTTGAGCATCGCGTTGCGATTGGGTTGTCGGTTCACTGATACCAAACAGAGCGAAGTCGCCCGGGTCTCCCCGTAGCGACTTCGCTGATTCGGCTATTGTCTGGCCAGGCCAGACGTTTTAATGGTTGGAGAACCTGTTGGTGCGGCGAAGCAGCACGGTCGAAACCGGATTCTCGAACCGCTGTAACGGGGTTCTTCGAAGGACCTTCAACACAAAACTCGGATGATCCACGACGACTAACGGTAGTCCCGATTGCCGTCGCCACGCCGACCATCTCCACGTCGACCGTCGCGGCGTCCATCACCTCGCCCGCGATGGCGATCGGGACCAGTGACCCGGGCTAACAGCGAGATGGCTTCTTCCCATGAGGGAATCTCTTCGTAACTGACGCGAGGAACTTCGGCCTCGCCATCGTCCTCCTCGTCATCATATTCGGGGACTTGGCGTGGTTCGACATCGGGAAGCATCGAATGCTCGACCACTTCAAACCGGGAGTCGCGTTGACCCCGATGTCGACCCCGTTGCGGCCGCCGCCGCCCGCTTGAAGATTGGCTTTGCGGAGGATCCTCAGCTTCAGGTTCGCGATCGTCGATATCACTGGCTTCTGCTTCATCAAGCGTGTCATCGTCCTGGGCGCGGTCATCATCCCGGTCTTCATCGTTGAACCGGTCCTCTGCTGGCGCTCCGGCTTCTTCGGCGAAACGCGATCGCCCGCCACGTCGCCGCCGGCGTCGTCGACGGGGGCGGTCCTCGTCTGCTGTGCCGGCAGGCTTGGCTCCGCTGACTCCTTCACCAAAGCTTTCGTCGTCAACGTCATCGTCATCAACGGCTGAATCGTCCAGTAGTTCTTCGTCGAAGAAATCATCAGCCGGGGGCTGCTTAGCCACTGGCCGCCGAGGCTCGGCTGTTCGTTCCGGACGTGGTTGTCGTGAGCGTGGGGCTTCACCCCGATCTGCGCTATCGAGGCCGGTGGCAAAATCATCTCCCAAGTCGTCTTGAGGTTCGTCGATCGTGCGGCGAACTTCACTGACCGGTTCGCGCCGAGGGGGTCGATCTCGCCGATCTTCGCGACGTGGAGGCCGGCCACCATCATCACGACTTGCCCCTTCGAGCCGACTGGCTGCTTCTCCACGCCCTGCGCCCTCGGTTCGGGGGCGACCTTCGCCACGTTCGTGTCGTCGTGGCCGCTCGTCGTTAGAGCGAGATCCGGATGAATGTGCTTCCCCCGAATCGCGTCTCGCTGGGGCACCCTCGCGGCGAGGGGGGCGTGATCCTCCTTCGCTGTCGTCGTCACGAGCGGGACGACGTGGTCGCTCTGTCACGACATCGTCTGACGCGATCGGCTCGGGCCGACCAAACTCAGCATCGACCACTTCTGGCTCGCTTCGAGTAGGGCGACGGCCATCATCGCGACCCCTGCCACCACTGCGGCCACGACCTCTACCACCGCGAGAATCGCCATCGCGACTTGAGCGGTCGTCTGAGCCACGGCCTGCGGGTTGTCTAGAACCGGTTTCGGTTGACTGCTTTTCTTCCCAATTCCAATCGGCCAGCGGGTCCCAGAATTCGTCCTGCTGCTCGGCCACGGTGAGGCGATCTGAGTCGGCTGGTTCAGCTTCTGGTTCTTCGAAGGATAGATCGTCCTCTGGTTCTGGATTGGAAACTGCTTTAGTTGCTGGCTGTTCGGCCTTAGCAGGCTCGGTCTTCGGTTTGACTGTTCGAGCCGACGGCTTGACCGCGACCGGCTGCGGTTCGTCTTCAAAGGCAGCGAATAGATCGTCTTCTGCTTCGACGAGAGGTGTGGCAGCCTTCACCGCAGGGACCGCCGTATCGGAGGATTCTATGACCGATACTTCTACTGGCTCTGCGGGAGCAAAATCGGGGGCGTCGGGATCGGGTAAGTCTAACTCGTCATCGACGCCAAAATTGATACCGAACAAATCTGATGCGAGCTTGCCCCAGTTATCGTCTTCCGGGCCACGTTTTGGTGGTGTTGCCATACTGTTCTGATTGCTTTCTTACGCGAATGATGATGAATCGATGAGTTAGATCCAGGGGGGCCATGCCGACATCGCCTGGAAAACTCTTCTTGTTGGTAGATGTAACCATTAGCCCATCGCTATGAGGGGCAGACATGAGGCAGGCCGCTACGGCCGCCCCGATTTGATTGATGCCATGAGATGATCGGACTTGTGTCAGATGGTGATCCGGGCAGCAGAAAACGCCCCAGTCGCCGGTAGAGGTGCCAGCAACAATCGAGGTGCTAACCAGACCGATCGAGCAGCGCTGATCAAGCGAGTTGCACGGTTGAGGCCGCAATGACAAATCGACCTGACATCGAACGGCGAGACACTGCGTCGCGAAGGCTGTTGCGGGAACCGTGTTTGCCTCTCGTCTTCGCCCGGCCAAGTAGAACGGATTTGCTTCCGGCCGAATTGGTGAGCGGTGAGTGCGTACCAGTTCTTGGCGTCCATTGGGGAGCAATCGGCCGTCGTATCTGGCACCAGCAATTCGCAACGAAATCGCCTCTTTGATGTTCTGCTCTACTTGTCGATTTCCGACGGGCTAAACCATCGCCATCACGTCCCTTGAAACTCAAGGGACCGATTGGGCTAGCCAGTCTGGACTGCTTTTAAGCCAATTGAGACTCGACTTTTTCCCGGCCTGATCATGACCATTTGACGCAACGATGGCTTTATTGAAAGGCCGAAGTTGCCCGATATCACGCGGTCACGAATGTCTGGCATTCGTCTTGCGTCAGTGCTCATCATCCTGATGGCTGAGCCGATCGACAGCGGCTAAATCTTGACAACTGCCCCACTTGTTTCGCCGACGGGCCATTTGCCATAAAGAGGGCAAATTTTTCGAGCCAGGCAGCAATCCT
>JAIXVG010000538.1 GCA_027483145.1 Planctomyces sp. | reverse complement strand
TAACCACCACCTTTACATCAGGTTTGAGCTTGGCCCGCAATTGAGACACTGGCCGCTTAATGGCGTCTCCCAGCGGCGGACCAATCAGCGTTGTTCGCCCTGTCAGCGAAGCGAGCACCAGCGGCCACGTTGCGGCCCCCAGCAGCAGGACGCAACTAATAGGTAACAGGTACTTCAGGCAAGTCGTCATCACCTGATCGATTCTGAGTCGTGGCAACGTCCAGCGAATCAGCATTTGTAGCATCACCAGCACACTGCACTTCAGCAGGAAGACTCCCAGCCCCAAGAAAGCGAAAAGCACATTGACAACCGACCAACCATCGCGCGGCCCAACCGGATCAAGCCAGGTTTCAATCCCTAGCCCCGTCCACCACCCTCCCAGAAACAACAGGACGGCAATGGCGCTTACGGTAAACATATGGGTGTATTCGGCCAGAAAGAAATAGGACCAGCGAATCCCGCTGTACTCTGTCAGAAAGCCTGCAACCAGTTCACTCTCTGCCTCGGCCAGGTCAAACGGAGCACGCTTCACGCTGGCCAGCGAAACCGTCAGAAAAACAATGAGCGCCAGAAAGTTGAAGGGATTGGCAAATACCAGCCATTGTGTTCCGGCGAACCCGGCCTGAAGCTCGACGACTTGCATAAAGTCGAGTGAGCCGACGGTCAACAGTGGAACCAACATCGCCAGCGCCAGGGGAATCTCGTAGCTGACCATCTGGGCCGCCTCACGCATGGCCCCAAACAGCGACCATTTTGACCCACTGGCGTAACCAGCCAGCACAACCCCCACTACCCCCGGGGAGAGAATCGCCAGGATCAAAAACGCCCCCAACTCGCTGGGAACAGCCACCACCCCCCGAGCGAACGGCAGGACCATTAGCGAAGAAAAGGCAGCAGCCACCACGATGTATGGGGCAATCTGAAACATCGCCCGATCGCTAGCCGCTGGTGCTAAGTCCTCTTTCTGTATGAGTTTAATGCCATCCGCCAGCGATTGTGCCCAGCCAAATCGCCCCCCCACCCTGGTCGGACCAAGTCGATCCTGAATGCGGGCCGAGACTTTTCGTTCGAGCCAGATAAAGAAAGCGGGACAAAACCCAAGCAAGCCCGACAGGACGGCCGTGTGAAATCCGACGATCAGAAAAAACGCAACGCGGCTGCCAACCAGGGCTGAAAGAAATTCCAGAGGCACCGCGTGAATCCTGTGTTGCTCGAAACTCAAATGCAGAAGCAAGTTACAACAGACTGATCGGTTCAAGACGCTTGTGAACTATCGCAGAGTGCTGGCCCCCACACAAGCCAACCTTAACTGGCCCGGCTTCGCTTTCGCCGTGCGATTGGCTGCCTGGCGACTCGGCAATTCACTCTTTGCTTACTGCTACTTTAGACAGTCCCTTCCATTCCAAGTTCGCGGAGGACTTCCAACGGGTAAATCCCCGTGTTGTGACCGTCGTTGAACTCGATGGCGTAGGCGTAGTTACCAACCGGTCGAAGTTTTGTGGCCCGAATCGGCTGCGCCTCGGCCGCAGTCAAAATCGTCAGGCCTAATGAGCCGGAAACTGAGGCTGGGGCACTGGGCTGGGGGGGCGATTCTCGCTTCACACGGCAGGTGGCGCACGGGCAGGCAAACCGCAAATCACGCCAGGCCAACCGGTGAATCACTCCATCCGACCACTCAATCTTGAGGCCTTCGCCGTACGACTCCAGCCGAACCGGGCTTTCCATGTCGCGAAACTTCCCTCTAAATGACAGTTCTCGACCCGAATTTCTCAGATAGTTTTGTTGAACCGTTAAACCTTATCAAGTTTCAACCGACGTGGCGCCGATGTAAGTCGAGACGACGGTTTAAAAAGTGCCTGAGAACTCCGGAAATCGGTTCCGGAACCGCCGCCCGCGCCGGTTTGGCCTTAGCCAGAACCCGAGTTTGCCGGAACTGGGATGATGGCGTCGAGCAGCACGTTGCGACAACCTGGACTCGACCTGTTGCGGGTGGTCGGGTGCTGTCTGGTGCTCGCGCTTCATGCTGCGGTTCCCTATCTGACCCACCCGATGCCGGGCCTGCTGTGGCCTGTTCATGATCGGTTTACCAGTCCATTTATTGATCAGATTTTCTGGTCGATTGAAGGCTGCGTGATGCCCCTCTTCTTTGTGATGAGCGGCTACTTTGCCGCTGTTGGCCTGCAAAAGCGAACTCCGCAGCAATTTGCCCGGCAGCGACTGGAACGCCTCGGCCTGCCACTCGCCTTAGGCTGTGCAGTGATTCTGCCTCTCGACTTCGTGGTTTGGGTTATTGGTTGGGCGAAGGAGGGCCTTGTCCCACTGAAGGCGATTCGTACGGTGAAACTTGGTCCTGGCTTTGAAGAAGCTTGGGGGCTGGCTCACCTGTGGTACCTGCAATACCTGCTCCTGATTATTGCGGGCTATGCTGCAGTGATCGCCGTTTGGCGAAAACTGTTTAGCAGTGCTCCTTCTCTCGGATTGGCTAGCCCAGCACTTCGGATCGCTGGTGCAAGCAATCCCGGCCTGGGCCGCAGGTATGGATTGGAAATAGCCACTATTGCCATACTGGGGATGGTGATTGCCCTGTTGGGTGTTGTGCCGCAGGTCGTTCTTGGATTCCAGCATGCCTTCTTGCCAGTCATTCCAAAGTTGGTCCATGCCGTGCTTTTCTTTGCGCTGGGAGTAGCCATTTTTGGCGTTGGACCAATTCCACGAGCGACCGCCTGGGGTGTCTTTACATTGGGGCTATGGCTATTGCCGTGGAACTATAGCGTCATCGCTAACAGTCTTGAGCATCGGTCGTTAGCAGGCTCATGGGAGGCTGCTTCGGTGATGGGTCTGTTCGCGTGCGCGATCAGTGCCGGAGCTGTTGCCGTTGCCAGCCAATGGCGGCATCCGGTTGGCCCGCTATGGACTTACCTGGCTGAAGCGTCGTTTGCCGTCTACCTCATTCATCACCCGATCGTCGCCACGTTTCAGATTGGACTTTCCGACTGGCAGACTACTGCGGAAGTCAAGCTGATCGTGACACTGGTCGGAACGTCTGTCTGCTCGCTCGGACTTTACGAAACCCTCATTCGCAAGTCGATCGCCGGGCAATTGCTGGCAGGATCGTGGTCACCTCGGCCAACGCCTCAGCCTGCCGAACTGACGATCAGCAAAGCGGCCTAACTGTATTTAGCCAATGGAGATTACGGTAAATGCCGTTTCCGTGGGACACGTCGCTGCCAGAACAGACGATCT
>JAIXVG010000196.1 GCA_027483145.1 Planctomyces sp. | reverse complement strand
CTCCCGAGGGCCGTTTCATGTCTTCAGCCGTTCGTTTCTGCGCGGGTCTGGCGTTGTTGCTGGCACTTTGTTCGTCTGTCTTTGCGGATGACGAAACTCGGGTGTGGTCTGACGCATCTGGCTCATTCACCATCAGAGCCAAATATGTCTCTGAAAAAGATGGCAAGGTGACCCTGGTTCAGGAAGATGGCGAAGAAGTCGAGATTGCCCTCAAAGAACTAAGCGAGTCAGACCAGAAGTTCGTAGCCAATCTCAAAAAGAAGGAGGCCGCTAGTCCATTCAAGGCCAAAAAACCGAGCCCGTTCGCTCCTAAGTCGAACGGTAAGCCTTCGATGAAAAAGCCTTCTGCGGGGAAGCCATCAAAAAGCGAAAACTCAGATGACGAGGAAGATGCCGGGAACTTCATCGGGACCGAAGCGATTACGGTCAACTGGCAAAGCGTAGAGACGATTTCTGCATTTTCGGCAAATGGAGAGTGGTCGATCGAGACGGAACGACCCAGCTCTGTTGGTGACGAAAAACGAAAGAATGTCAACCTTCCTCCCAAGACTGACTTCCACGAGAGGCTAGAAGCATTGGCGGTAAGTCCTGACGGCCGCAAGGCGGTATTTGGCTACCACTTGGCACGGCATGGTCAAGGGGTGGGAACAACTCGGGTTTGCATCGGTGATTTTGAGACTGGCAAAGCGTCGGCTCCCTGTGTCGTTGAAACGTCAATGATTCCATTGGCACTTCACCCGGATGGCGAGCATGTACTGATGCGGCGAGAAGAATTTGGCTTTGGCAATCATGATCGATTGGAGATTTGGCGAATCAACGGCAAAAAAGTTCAAAAGAAAGCCGTCGTCACTCCCTATGGACACCTGAATGGGCCTGAAAAGGACATCCTTTCTGCCGAGTTTATTGATGCTGAACGATTCGTGACTCTTGCGGGAAGAGGCGAGTTGGCTGTCTGGAGTTTTCCAGCCATGCAGCCGGAGTTTCAGATGAACATTTCGGGGGCCAGCAACTTTGCCATTAGCCCGAATCGCAAGTTGTTGGCCTACTGCGACGGGAAGAGCATCGGCCTGCTGGACTTGGATAAGCAAGAGATCGCAGCGACGAAATCGGTTCCCGCCCAAATTCATAATGCACTCGTTGCGTTCAGCCCCAGCGGAAGCCAATTGGCCTTTGGAAACTCTGGCCAGTTGTTTGTCTGCAAGACGGCTGATGGGGAAGTTGTCAAAGAGTTATCGCTAGTCGGGATCAACGGTTGGGCTGCCCTCTCGTTTCCGGATGAAGACTTTTTGCTGATTAACAATTTGTGCGTAGTTGAAATTGCGAACCAAATCAAACTTTGGAGTTACGAAGGTCAAGAACGGACGGCAACCAGCGGACCATGGGTGATTTTTGGGGTCACGGATGGCCAAAAGGCAGGCGTTGCCGCACCAGCCAAAGTACCCCATCCACAGGCTTTGCAAATGCTGAAAAAGGTTGAATCTGACCCGAATCTTTTCGTCCTGCGGCCTGGGACAAAAGTGAAGATCGACGCCAGCGGAATTGGGGATGCCGCCCAGCGCGAAAAAGTGGTTAAAGATTTGGCAGATCGTTTAACAGCGGTTGGATGCTCGGCCAGCGAGACAGGGTCAATTACGCTGACCGCCACGGTCACGGGGCCAAAACCTCATAAGATCTCGTTTCGCAGGGCGGGCGACTTCGACACGCAAGAATATGTCTCAAGCGTCAAATTTGTGTTTGAAGGCAAAACGCTGTGGGAGAATACCAGAAGCAACGTCTCCAGTGTTTACATCGTCACCCTAAAGGAAGGGGAAAACATCGCCACTTGGCTCAAAGAACGGGAAAAGCCTGACTACGCGATGTTTTCGCAGGTTGACTTGCCCAAGTATCTTCAAAAGCCAAACACTGGCAGCGCCGGCCCACAGAATACTCAAACCTTGGGGCAGTCCCGCGTAACAACTGGAGGACTTCGGTGAGCGTCCGCGAAGGAAAAAACGGGCAATCGTTTTGGCCCGTTGATTGGTCATGCCGGTGCGAATCCGTAATTGACGCGATTTGACCAATTCGATATCTGCAACGCTGTGTTCGGAACCGGCCGATTCTGCCGCTGGAACATGCATGAGCAATTGTTGATGTTTTTCCGTTTCGGCAAGGAAGCCGACTATGTCGCGTCCCCAGCCCAATCCCGACGTTTCCATTTGCATGGTGTCGCTGAACTGCTGGAACGTCCTGCGGGACTGCCTGGAAACGCTGACCAAAACTCCTGCAACTTATTGCATGGAAGTCATTTGCGTCGACAACGCCTCATCGGACGGAACCCCCGATCTGCTGGCGAAGCACTATCCCCATGTGAAGGTGATTCGCAATACCCAAAACGTGGGCTTCACGATCGCCACGAATCAGGCCATTCGGGCGAGTTGCGGGCGGCACATTCTGTGGCTGAATACTGACATTCTGGTTCGGCCAGACACCTTGCCAATGCTCAGCCAGTTTCTGGACGAGCACCCGGCTGCGGGAATTGTGGGGCCGCAGGTTCTGAATTTGGATGGAAGTTTTCAGCCGCAGTGTCGTCGTGGAATTCCAACCCCGTGGGCTTCGCTGTGTTATCTGCTGAAGCTTGATTGGCTGTTTCCGCAAAGCCCTGCCTTCAACCAATACTTGCAAAGTCACTTGCCGATTGATCGGTCGGCCCGCGTTGATGCTCTGTCGGGCTGCTGCCTGATGGCCAAGCGCGAGGTGTGGGACCAGATTGGCCCCCTGGACGAATCGATCTTCGGGTTTGGAGAGGACATCGATTGGTGTGTGCGAGCCAAGAACCACGGCTTTGAAGTCTGGTATCACCCGGCTGCGGTGCTGGTTCACTTGAAAGGGCAAGGTGGTGTTCATTCTCGCCCGTACCACAAGGCCTATGGCATTCAGCAATGCATGTGGCAGTTTTATCGTGACCACCTCAGCCAACGCGATCCGGCTATCGTTCGCCAAATGATGTGGCTGGCCATTAAGGCCTACTATGGCCTGAACGTCGCCAAAATCTGGACCACTATTCAATTGCGCGGGCTAAGGCGATGGATTGGTATTCCGGGTGACGACCGACCACGCTCGGGCCGGGCGGTGCTCGATGCCGAATCGAACCTCATGCAAGGGGCGAAGGTTTTGGGGCTGAAGCAAGGCGCCGAGGATGATCAGCAGGGGGATGTTGTTCGTCGGGCGGCTTAGTCGGAGCAATGGTCTCTGTCTCGGCGAAGCGTTTGCAAGTGAGATAGTGTTCGTGGCATGAAGAGCCCGAAGACTGGCGTCGTCGGCTTGGTCATTAGCGGGCGGGAAATCCTAGTTGCCGAAGGTCTCGCGGACTGCTTTGGCTAAGGTCACCAGGAACTGTTTGGTGTCGCCTAATGCTTTGGCAACGTTGGGAGCGGCAAAGACGCGAACTCGTTTGACGTAGTCGTCAAATTGGCGAGTGGCCAAGGCTTCAACAACAGGCGAAACATCGCTCAGCCGACGGTAGCAGTCTTCCTTGGGGTAATAGATTTCGACCTTGAACTCGACTTCGCGATGAACTGGCGGAGCATCGATGATCAGGTCAGTTGGTCCTAACTGTGGTTCGATCTGCTGGCTGAGCAGACCACCCAGCGTCGTGGCTAGTCGAACCTGGTCGGCGAAGGGGCGGCCTGCGATCTGGCGATACAACTCGGGCTGTTGATCGTGGCTGAATTCGACCAGCCGCTTATACAACACGCGGCGAGTGCCGAAGAGACCTTCCAGCAACGTCCCTGCCCCTGATTGGCCTGCCAGCTTGCGCAACTGCTGAATTGTTTCCCATTCGCTTTGCTGGAAGAATTCCTTGAGATCGAGTTGCCGGTACAGATCGAAGAAGGCCCGGGCAAACATGCAGGTGGCTGATCTCACCGCGTGATGCCAGTAGACCTCACTGAACATGACATAGCGGGCGAAGACCATCAGCTCGGCTGCGGTACGACCTTTGGCCGAAATCGCCAGGCCGTCTCCTGCCTGATTGACCATTAGCGACTGAATGAGTCGCTGGCGATCGAAATTGCGACCATACGGGACCCCTGCATGAAGGCTGTCTCGTTCGAGATAGTCCATTTTGTCGATGTCGATTGGACCCGACAGAATGGATCGCATGAGCCGCAGGGAGGGATGATCGGTTTTAGCAACCAAGACATCGAGGACTTCAGCCGGCTCGATCTGCCAATGCTCTTTCAGGACCTGACCCAATTCGCGATTGGGGCTGAGGAACTCGGCTGCGAAGGCTTCGTGCGGGGGAAGCCCTTCCAGCTCCATGTCTTCAATGGGGTGGCAATAAGGCCAATGACCCAGGTCGTGCAAGAGGGCTGCCACCATCAGCACTTCAGCCCGGTGAACATCGACGGCTGCTGCAAACCGTTCGTCTTTGCCGAGCTGCCACAAATAGCGAAGGGCGTTATGAAAGACCCCCAGCGCGTGCTCGAACCGAGTGTGGACTGCACCGGGATAAATGCGTGAGGCCAGGCCAAGTTGAGTGATGTTCGACAGACGGCGAAACTCGGCCGTATCGACGATTGCCCGAACCCGCCGGGTGAACGGAACATCCTGCTGCGTCGGAATGCGGACGAGTGGCCCGCCGATTTCCAGGTCGGCCAGTTCGGGGATCAGACTAAACGGGTGCTGCGTCATGGCCGTTAGCGTAGCTGATGGCGAAGCAGAATCGAAGTGCCGCAGCAGTGGGGCGTTCAGGGCACGCTGCTAGCTGGCCTTACGACTATCGTTTGCGGACGTCGGGCATCGTTTTGGGTTTGTATTCGTGGTCCCGTTTGCGAACGACTGTGGCGGTGGTGATGACATCGTCCTTGGCGATGGCCATGGCGTTGTCGAGTCCTTCAACCACACGGCCGAAGACGGTGTGCCCGGTCTTTTGGGCCGGGTTTGGATTGAGGTGTGCTGTTGGCAAGTGGGTGATGAAGAACTGAGAGCCGCCGGTGTCTTTCCCGGCGTGGGCCATGCTGAGGCTTCCCCGGAAATGCATGCGGGCGTTGGGTGCGTAGCATTCACACGGAATGACATACCCCGGGCCACCTTGGCCATCGTTCGAGGGGTCGCGGTCGAGTGTGTTGGGATCTCCGCCTTGAATCATGAAGTTGGGGATGACCCTGTGGAACTTGACCCCATCGTATTTCTTGGCTTCGACCAGACTGATGAAGTTGGCCACCGTGTTCGGAGCTTCGTTTTCAAATAGCTCGATTAGAATCGGCCCTTTGGAAGTTTCGAAGAGGACTCGGGGTAGCTCTTGTCCAGCAGGAGCATTGGCCTCGGCTTCGCGAATCTTTTGCTCCCGCTGCCACATTTCGACATAAGGACCAACGGCGGACGCGAATTTGCCACCCAGGTCGGGAATGAGTTCCCCCTTAATCGATGCCTGGGTGTAAAGCTTTTGTGCCCCTTCAAAGTCGTGCGTTGCGAACTTGGCATTGGCCGTCAGGTTTTTGACGACAGGGGTCTTAATACCCGCCTTTAAGAGTGCATCACCGACCCGCGCTGCGGTGTCGTATTCGTTGTAAGAGTAGGCGAGCTCGAGGGCAGCTTGCCCTGCTTCGGTGTTGGAGTTGTCTGCATCGAAGGCTTTAATCGCCACTGTCCGCATTTCGGGAACGACTTTTTCGCGAAACTCTGCAATTCCCGCCTCGAATTCGGTTTTCATGTCGGCCTGCTCAGCAGGGGTTGCCTTCGCAAACTTCTCCTGCAGGGCATTCATTTTGGTTGTTAATGCGTCCCGCTTATCGGTAAGCGCTTTCCACTTAGCAGCAATGTCGGCTGAATCATCGGCGAGGGCAACTTGACCCCAGACGCTGCAAACCAGAGACAGGCTGAATGCAAACAATTGGCTGCGAACGCTTAACATGAAAAACTCGCTCTTTCCGGCGGAATGGTTTTGGTACAGATTCTGCGAAGGCTGGGTTATGGGTTCAGGCGGGTGAGAGGGCTGGAAACTTGACAATTGTTGAGTGTTACGGTGCCGCATTAACCCAACGTCAAGAAAATCATGGAAATCATTGGAGGCAGGCAAGTTCGCAGCGAAGCTCGATTCGTTTCGCCAGGAGTTGCTTCGCCCAACAGTTTGATATCATCCGCGAGGAAACCATTTGTTTGCAACCCCAGCGGGGACATCCACTTGCAGGGCGGTAATCGTTAGTCCGCTTCCTGCGAAAAAAACAGACCAGAGAGAGTAGAGGGTCGATTCGAACCTTCCCTGCCTGCTCATCGCAAGGGCATTAGGACATGACCGACCTGCAGTCAGGCACCAAGCCCCTTGTTTATGCGGTTGGACCGCTTGACTTGCCCGAAATGGAGAGCACGGCCACATGGCTGAACTCGGCCAGCGAGCGGGGCGCGATTCGGCTGGCTTGCTTTGCAGCGGCTGGTCTAGCTGTGCAGGCACCCCCGTCGATTCGTGACGAGCCCGACTTGATGGTCGTGCTGTTGGGTGAGCCGGATGCAATCTCTCCCGACCAAGCGGAGGATCTGGCACGGCTGGCTCCCCTGGCACCGGTGATTGTTGTGCAGGGGGCCTGGTGTGCCTCGATGGGTCGCAGCCGCCAGCTTTGGCCCCCCGGCTGTCTGGTCCTGCCCGATAACGCCCCCCGGCGAATTGCGATGCTCCTTGAGCAACTGGCTGGGTCGCGACCAGCCACCCCTGCTCCCTGGCTGGCGATGAAGGACGAAGCCTTCCTCGCTGACTATGCGACAACCAGTCAATTGGCCGATTTGCAGTCAGTCCAAGTTGATTTGATTGGGGCAGACCGCGCGGTGCTGAGTGCAGTAAGCGACGAGCTAGTTGCAGCGGGGGCGGTTTGTCGCGTGATTCGCCCGGGCGAACCGGAGGCAGCCAACGCCCGGGGACTCAGGCTGATTGATGACGGGTTTTGCTGGCGAATTGAACTGGCGGGCCAGCGGGTATTGGTCGATAAACTTGCCTCAGCCCCCAGTCTGGTGGAACAAGTGGCCCGGTTCGCTGGAAATACTAATGGGTGCAATACGGCTACTTGGCAGGGGTCGTGAACTGCTGCAACGCGTATTGCGAGCCTCGGAAAGCCGATAAATGGCGGGCCTTGGTTTCGAGGGCCTGCTGATAGAAGGGCTTCGCACCTGCAGGATCACCGGTCAGGGTGCGGCGTTCGGCGATGAAGTAGTAGGCCTCACAAGTTTGAGCAATCCGGAGGGCTGGATCGGCCTGAGTGACGGCGTTGACAATGTCTTGCTCAGAGATTTTGCCTTCGAGGAAACAAAGCAAGTTATCAAGCCAGTCTCGCTTATCGGCCTCTTTGACAAAGCTATCGGAGAACTTGGACGAAGCGGCGTCTTTCTGGCCCAGCATAACCATCGTCCAGAACCTCCAAGGGTTGATGTATCGCAAGTTTGGGTCGGATGCGACCGCCTGATCAAAGGCAGCAATTGCCCCGGCATAGTCTTTTCCAAAGAACTTGGCGAAGCCCAGATCGGCCATCGCCACGGCGTTCTTTGGATCGAAAGCCAAGACCTGGTTGTAGTCTTGCAGTGCATCCGGGACGCGGCCTTGAGCCAGTCGGGCAGTCCCGCGCAGGCTGTGGACCAGTGGCTGCTTGGGGTTCACCTGTAGCGATTTGTCAAAATCGGCCTCGGCTGCGGTCGGGTTACCGTCGCTTAAGTACGTAAAGCCCCGGTTGGTGTAACCAACGAAGTAGTTGGCATCGAGCTTAAGCGACTGATTGAAATCGGCGATTGCTTCGGCTGGTTTGTTTTGCTGCTGCAGAAAAATCCCCCGGTTGTTGAACACCAGCGGATTGGTCGGAAACGCGGTCGTGGCAGCGGTGAACGCCTGGAGCGCCAGGTCGGGCTTACCTGACGCGACATACGCTTCGGCAAGGCCAACGTGGGCACCCAGGTGCTGCTGGTACTGCTGGATGGCGGCCTGGTAGTCGGCTGAGGCGAGGTCGAAGCTGCGGAGGAACATGTAGGCCCCGGCACGCTGATAGAGGATATTGGCTTTGTCTTCGGGCTTGAGATTAGGGCGAACGAGGACTGAATCGGCGATCTTCGCAGAGGTCTCGGCGTGCTCTTTGCGGTTCTCGATGTAGGCCAAGCCTGTCATTCCATAAAGATATGGCAGGTAATAGTTTGTATTCGCTGGGCCACCAATTTTCAGGGCTTCGCGGGTATCTTCGATCCCTTGCCGAATCAGCTTTGGATCCCGTTTTGCCTGTCCCAGTTCAACGCGGCAACTGGCCCGAAGATAGAGGGAGGGATGGTCGGCTTTATCGATCCCCAGAGCTGTGTTGGCAAGTTCAATCCCTTTTTCGAAGTTTCCCTGCTGATAGGCAGTTTCAGCCTCTTTCCGGGCAGCAACGACTTGCGGATTCTCGGAGGCCTGTCCGAACGCGACAACGGGGGAAACGATTTCAATCCCGGCGGTCAGGACAAGCGCAACAACTGCGCGGAAACTCAAGCCAGAAAAAGTGTTAGGCATCGTCATTCGGGACAGTCCCCAAGGGAAAAACGAGAGACGCGATAGTTGATCGACCGGTCCGAACCAGGAAATAGTTTGGAGGCCCGCCCCCGTCGATTTCAGCAGCCGACGAGGGCTACCGGGACGGCGGAGACCTTTTGAAGGATAAACACGATCCCCAACCCCGCAAAGATCAACCTATTGTCTTATCCCCTCTGAATTTGGGAATCTGGAGGGAGAACTTCGGCGGGTGACGCGTCAAACTTTGCCTGGTCAACCCAAAACCACAAATCGGCGGGTTCGATTAAGCGGCCGAATTGCCGGAGGGGCCTGTTCACAAGCTTGGTTCTGCCGTCCGGGGACGGGTTCGGCAGGCTGACAGAAGTTGTTAACTTTTCCCCCGTTTACTGAGTTCATCCGGCAAGCGAAAACCACCATCGCAGGGAGGGTAGACCGTTGACTTTCGGCCCTGCGGACGATAGGGTCTAGTTGGTGAGGAAACCGCTGGTTTTTCAGCGTTTCTTTAGTATGGATGGATCTGTCGATTGATTTCAGACCGGGCACAGAAGACTTGGGCAGGTTTCCTGAAGAGTTAAAACTCTGGAACAGGCTAGGCCATCAGGTGACCGGTGTGAACCAGTTGAAGGTGTTGTCTGTGCGATGTGGTCAGTTCGTGAAGTGGTCAAATAAGTAATGAGGGCAAGCCTGATGTAGGCCATTGTCAGCTTTGTTTTTGGGCACTTAGGTCAGTTTTGGGCATTCGAGTTAGGTCGAATGAGGCTGACTGCAACTGATTGCGACGGGCAAGCAGTTGGTAGAAGTGGGGCTTGCTCCGCTTTTTTCGTTTTCTGAGTATTCGTTTTTGATGGTTTGGGCGTGGCCGTCTGGTGACGGTAGCGAACTGGGACAGATTAAGCGGGCCGATTGGTCCGAATTCGATAGAGTTTGAGGTGGACGATGAACGGCAGCGAAGTTCTTCGCACGGTGGATGCGATTCACCGTGACAAGAGCATCGATAAAGACCTGATTTTCGAAGGGATCGAGCAAGCCATTTTGTCGGCTGCTCGTCGTCACTTCGGGGAAGAGGCGAATGTCGATGTCCAGATCCACCGTGTCACCGGAAACCCCAGCGTGAAGCGCGATGGGGTTGAAATTGACGGTGAAGAGTTGGGCGAAATTCTGGGCCGCATCTCGGCTCAGACCGCCAAGCAGGTCATGATTCAGAAGATTCGCGAAGCAGAGCGCGATTCGCTGTTTGACGAGTATTCACAGCTTCGCGGTCAGATTGTGTCGGGAACTATCGGCCGAGTGGAAGGTGGGGCCTGTACGGTCAACTTGGGTAAGGTCGAAGGGCTGTTGCCTCGCGGTGAAACGATTCCTGGTGAATCGTACCGGGTGAACGACCGCGTACGGGCGGTTGTGTTGGAAGTGCGAAAAGCGGGGAGCAGAGTTCGGATTATTCTGTCGCGAACTCATCCCGACTTTGTGCGCCGGTTGTTTGAAATTGAAGTTCCGGAAGTTTCTGAGCGGATTATCGAAGTTCGCTCGCTAGCACGCGAAGCGGGCTACCGCTCGAAGGTGGCGGTGAGCTGCATCGATAACAATATCGATGCAGTCGGGGCATGCGTGGGTGTGCGGGGTGCCCGCATTAAGAACATTATCGACGAGTTGGCGGGCGAGAAGATTGATATCGTTCGCTGGAACGACTCGTTGCAGGTGCTGGTCCCGAACGCATTGCAGCCTGCCAAGGTTGAAGATGTGATTCTGTGCCCCATGTTGGGCCGGGTAATTGTACTGGTGCTGGAAGACCAGTTGTCGCTGGCGATTGGTCGCCGCGGTCAGAACGTTCGTCTGGGTTCCAAGCTGGTTGGCTGGGACATCGAAGTGATGACTCAGGAAGAGTTGGACGAACAGCTCGATCGGGCGGTGCGGGCTTTCTCGCAAGTTCCAGAAGTGACCGAAGAACTGGCTGAGAACCTCGTTGCGCAGGGTTTCCTCAGCTTCGATGATTTGTCGATTATCGAGCCAGACCAGCTAGCAGAACTAGGTGGTTTGACCGAAGAGCAGTGTGACACGATTGTTGCATTCGCTGAGACTGAAAGTGAGCGGTTAGAACAAGAGCAAGCCCTCCGGAAGAAGTTAGACCGGGAGCGAGCTGCGTTAGATCAAGCGATTGAACAAGCCGAGTCGCTGGGACGACGGGGTGGTAGTTCTGCATCTCGTCAATCGGCTTCGGTGGGTCAATCGGCTCCGCCGGTTATGGCGGTCGAAGTTCCAGCCGAACCCGTAGCTGCTGTCGAAGTAGTGGCGGAAGCTGAGCCCGTTGCCTCGTCATCCACAGAAGGGGGCGCCGGCAACTAAGACAACACTGCAATCCACATAACATTCCGGCCCGGAAAGTTGGACTGGGGAATGACAAACCTGCTTCAAGGGATTGGTAGCCAGCTAGAGAAGGCTGGTTAGTAGGTGGGTCAAAGCCAACTGAAGGTGGCATGTTCTGAACGCGTTCTAGGGGAGTAATGAGAAGTCACCATAGCTAAAACATGGGTGAGTGCCAGACGGGTCCTTCCAGATTGAAGGTCTCTGCTGACCAAACCTAAAAGTGGCCAACATGTTGCGAAGTGGGCATGCAAGAGCTTCGACTGGCTGTGGTGATTCGAATCGGACGAACCGGCGGCTCGTCCAGGTAAATGATGCAGCACAATGTCTGACACTGTGTTGAACCAGTAGTCGGACACAAAGGGCGAGTCGCCCAAGCCTGAAGAAAACGCTGGGTTGGTCAGGGTTTGTCCCTGTTGACAGCCGTTCGTTTGGGTTGAATCGAATTTACCTGGAAGAATCACGTCTCAGTTCGAGCAATTTGCGAGGGAAGAGCGTTTGAAGATTCGGATTTTTGCTCTTGCAAAAGAGCTTGACATGGACAGCAAGCTGTTGATCGATTTCTGCGCGAAAGCAGGAATCATGGTCAAGGCTTCGCCGCTGGCGAGTATCTCTCCCGAAGAGCGCGATCGGGTTCTGGGGCTCATTGAAGAAGCTGGCGCTGCCAAGGGTGGTGGTGCTGCGCCACCGCAGCCTGCTGTCGATTTGGCCCCCGCACGTGATCCGTTGCAAGACTTGGCGATGAAGTCTCAACGGGCCATTCGTACAATGACGGCTCGTCCTCAGCCGTCGCGATTGCAGCCCGGCTCTGGTGGTGCAACGACAGCCACCATGAGTGCTGCCACCATCGACGAAGCCCCTCCGGCTGAGGCGGAAACGGCCATCGAAGAGGCGAATGCTGCGGAAGCGGACGCGATCTCGGAAGGTGCTCCTGCGGACGTTGAGGAAATCTCGGCTGAAGTGGCCGTGGAAGAAGCCCCCGCTTCTCCAGCGGTACCAGCGAGCGTTGACGCTACCGATAAGCCGACAGAGAGTGCCAGTACCCCACCGGCTGCTCCCGAAAAACCAGCGTTCCAGCCGCTGACACGCGAGTCGTACATTCCGCCAGCAGGAACGGCCCGGTCGGTTCGTACATTCAATATGACGGCCCGGGGAACGAATGATGCTTCGCGGCCGACGGATGATGACTCGAAGAAGGCCAAGACGCCAAACCGGCCGATGGTCCCCGGCATTGCGGCCCTGGGCGCATTCAAGGGATCGTTAACAAAGACCCCTAAGCCCGAAGAGGCGAAGGCTCAAAAGCCAGTTATCAAGCTGACACAGGACGAAGTCCAAAAAGCGAGCACCCCGACCGGTGCCCAGAACTTGATGGACCGAATTAACAGCAACAAAAAGCGGTTGCTGGATGAAGATCTGCCAGATGATCGCCGGGCTGGTCCCAAGGGTCCCAAAGAGCGGGGGACCGCTGTTGGTCTGGAAGAAAGCCGTGCAGCTCGTAAGTTGCAACGGAAGCCGGGTAGTCGGGGTGAAGACGACGGCGAACAACCACTGCGAATTCCCGCCAAGGTTGTGCGGCGTAACCGGGGTCAGGCTCCGGTCACGCTGAAGTCAACGGCGGAAGTCGAAAGCCCGATTACGGTCCGGTCTTTGTCGGAAGCGATGGGGCGTCCAGCCAAGGCTATTTTGTCTCTGCTGTTTCAGCGGGGAGAAATGGTCAACATCAATGCGTCTTTGGATGATGATCTAGCGGTTGAGCTGGCGATGGAGCTGGGTGTCGATTTGCATGTTCAGAAGCAGATCGACCTGGAAGAAGAGGCCATGGCTGAAGCCAATGCCGACGAAGATCCGGCCCTCCTGCAGTCACGACCACCAATTGTGACCATTCTGGGTCACGTTGATCATGGTAAGACCACACTGGTCGACAAGTTGCGTTCAGCTAACGTGGCGGCTGGCGAATTTGGCGGGATCACCCAGCACATTGCGGCCTATCAGGTGCAGCATGGCGATCGTCGCTTGACGTTTGTTGATACTCCTGGTCACGCAGCGTTCGGCGAAATGCGTGCCCGTGGCGCGAACGTGACCGACATTGTGGTGCTGGTGGTGGCAGCCAACGATGGGGTAATGCCTCAGACGGTGGAATGCATCGCGCATGCACGAGCTGCTGGGGTGCCGCTGGTGGTGGCGATGAACAAGATCGACCTCCCCGATCGGAACGAGCAGAAGGTCCTGCAAGACCTGGCCAATCAGAATGTGCTGGCCAGTGAGTGGGGGGGCGATATCGAAGTGGTGCGCACGTCGGGGATGACGGGGGCTGGTCTGGATGACCTGCTGGAAACCCTGCTCATTACGGCCGACTTGCAGCAGTTTACTGCTAACCCCGATCGACCTGCGACCGGGGCGTGTCTGGAAGCCTTCCGTGACGAAGGGCGTGGTCCGCTGGCCTGGTTTATCGTTCAGAAGGGGACGCTGCGAGTTGGGGATGTTGTCTTGTGCGGCGAAGCACATGGGCGCATTCGTGCCCTGTACAACGAGCATGATCAAGAGCTGAAAGAAGCTGGCCCATCGACGCCGGTTAAAGTGGCAGGCCTCGATGTGCTGCCTGGTCCGGGCGATACGTTTGTGGTGATGGAAGATGTGGAAGCAGCCCGTATGGTTGCTGAAGAACGCCGCCAGAAAGATCGTCAGGCACTCTTGGCGACCAAGGGTGGTCGGCGGACTCTGGAAGACATTCTTAACGCAGCCCGCGAAGGTCAGGTTCAAGATTTGGGCCTGATTATCAAGGCCGATACGCCTGGGTCGCTCGAAGCAATTCGCCACGAAATCGGCAAGTTCGAACATCCGGAAGTGCGGGTGAAGGTCTTGCACGAAGGGGTTGGTGGGGTCAACGAAAGCGATGTCTATCTGGCCTCTGCTTCAGAGGCGATTATTGTCGCATTCCATGTGATTGCCGAAGACCGAGCAGAACAACTGGCCTCGCAAGAGAAGGTCGACATCCGTCGGTACAACATCATTTATGAAGTGATCGACGAGATTAAGATGGTGCTGGAAGGGATGCTTCGTCCCGAGAAGAAGCAGGTTACAACCGGACGGGCGATTGTGCTGCGAACGTTTGCGATCAGCCGATTTGGAACGATTGCTGGTTGCCGCGTGTTGAATGGAACCATCGAGCGAACCAACCGCATTAATTTGATTCGCGATCAGAAGATCTTGAATTCGTATGGGATTGCGTCGCTCAAACGAGAGAAAGACGATGCCCGCGAAGTTCGCGAAGGGATGGAGTGCGGGATTCGGCTGGATGGGTTTAACGACATTAAGGAAGGGGACTTGCTCGAAGCCTATCGTATTGAAGAGGTGAAGCGCAAGTACGAAGATACGCAGTAGTGACCCTGGGCGGTGGGACGGCGTAGGTGCCAGTGCCTGTCGTCAGGATTTTGCTGCGGCGGGCTTCTCCAGCCATCGTTGTTCAATCGGGCGAATTCCGATCGACGGGGTGGTGACCTCGGAAGAGAGTTCGTCAGCCGCCGGTTGGCAAATGTTCCTAGGCCATGAGTTAGTTCTGCGTGTTAGCTTCGGGCAAAACCAGGGGCCGGGCGGTGCTTGATGATCATCGCAGTATTGAAGGGGGCGGGTGGTAAGCCATTCGTGCAGAAGATCCCTCGCTGACGGTTCGGGTTACGAATTGGTCGTGTCAGGGACTGGGGTTTTTCAAGCAGCGGCGGATCGCTGCTATATTAGTTAGTTTTTTGAATTCATAGTTCCGTAGCCCGAAGCGTGAGCGAGGGGCAGGCAGGCTTTTCATGACCGCAAGGCGACTCGCCAAAGCAGCAGAAGCAATCCGTGAAACGGTGAGCACGACGATTTTGTTTCACCTGCGCGATCCGCGGGTGAAGAATGTGACTGTGTTGGCAGCCGAAGCAGCCCCCGACCTGAAGTCGGCGAAGGTCTACGTGTCGGTCATGGGAACAGCCAAGCAGCAATCGTTATGCATGCACGGGCTGGAGTCGGCGCGTGGCTTTATCCAGTCAAAACTGGCTGACCGATTGCAGACGAAGAACACGCCAATTCTGAAGTTTGTCCTCGATTCAGGGGTCAAGCGCAGTGCCGAATTGTCCCAGCTTCTAGGGCTCACCGACGTTACGTCTGACATGCCTGATCGACCGGTGCCCTTAGAGGGGAATGAAGCCAGCCAGTTGGAAGATGACGACGAATTTGATGACGATGAATTCGACGATGACGAGTACGAAGATGATGAGGATGACGAACCCAAGGGGGCGAGCGAAGTGTAGTCTTTGTTGGACGGACGTTGTTGCGTCAGAGTCAGTCACAACGCAGCGAAGAACTCGACGACTTGCATCGTTGACCCTGTGGGTTGTTGATGAATTGCCGGGTTCTTGAGAAATCGAGTATTCGAAGAGGCTTTTTTGAGGGATGAGATTTTCCCGAGCCGCCGGGATTTCGGTACTTGGCCCTGACAAACCAAGCCTGACCACTTTATTCTATCTTTCTCTATTGCCATGCCAGCGGGCCAATTGTGTGGATGACACTTTTGGCAGCTCTGAGCAGGTACAACATTAGCCTGATGAGTAGGACCCTATGGTTGCCAGTTCGCGAACGAAAACGGCCGATAAACAAGCCATTCTGAAGAAGCTGTTGCCCGCCATTCGCAAGCAGTACAAGGTTCCGAATGCCAGCGAGCAGAGAAACGTCGTCGATACGCTTCTATTTGCCGTTTGCCTCGAGAATACGAGTCTGGAGGCGGCTGAGGAGTCGTACAAGCGACTTCTCGAAATGATTCCCGATCTGAACGAGATTCGGGTGAGTGCCGTCGATGAGCTGGTCCCGGCCTGGGGTGACAACCCCGAGGCCGACTGGAAGGCTTACCGCATTCGGAGCATCCTGCAGTACGTGTTCGAGAAGACCTATTCGTACGACCTGGAAGGCCTGCGAAAGAAGACTCAAGAACTGGCTGAGAAGCAACTGCAGAAGATTAAGCCCATTACGCCGTTTGTGCGAAACTACACGCTCAACGCGGCGTGTGGCGCGCATTTGATTCCACTCGACGATGCCTGTCTGGGTTTTCTGATTTGGCTGGGTCTGGTGTCACCAGATCAATCGGCTGCGGATGCCAGCGAGTCGCTGAAGACGACGATTCGGAAGTCGGAAGCGGATGCCTTTTGCTTAACGATTCGAGCAGCGGCGACCGACCCGAAGTTTGCGAAGGCGTTCAATCAGTCGCAAATGCCCGCGTTGGAAGAGGGCTATGACCCATCGAATGGGGTGGAACGTCTGCTCGACCTGTGGAAGACGGGCTTTGACGCCTACGCCCAAAAGTACAAGATCGAGTCAAAGGCCCAGGCGAAAGCGGCATCAACCGCAAGTGGCAAGCTGGCGAAGGCAGCAGCAGCGGCTGCGACAGCAGCGGCCAAGAAGGCGAGCAGTGAAAAGGCTGCCGCAGACAAAGCAGCCGAGAAGGTCGCCGCCGAGAAAGCGGCTGCTGCAGAAAAACTGGCTGCAGCGAAAGGGTCGTCCAGTAAGCCGGTTAAACCAGCGAGTGAGAAGTCGGCTGGTGAAAAGCCTGTGGGTGACAAGGCAGTCGCTGCCGACAAGAGTGCTCACGACAAGCAGGCTTCGGACAAATCGGGGATGCATAAGCTCCCTGCGAAGCCGGTCCCTGCCAAGGGGACTACCCCTGCACCCGCGAAGGCCCCGGCTCCGGCCAAAGCGGCGGCGGCTGCGGCGAAGCCAGCGGCTGCCGCTGTAGCAAAGCAATCGGCTGCGCCCGCGAAGGGGAGCAGCAAGGCTTCGAGCACGAAGTTGCCGGTGAAGCCACCTGCCGCCGCCCCGGCTGCGGCCAAGAAAGTACCGGCGGCTCCGGCGAAGAAAGAGCCAGCAAAGCCAGCACCGAAAGCAGCTGTTAAGGGAGCTGCGGCGAAAGATGCGAAGACGGCTGCGAAGAAACCACCGAAGAAGACAAAGTAGTTCGGGGTTGCGTCGAGGAGGGTTGGTTTTGCGGCTAGTCGCGGGACCAGTCAGCAAGAAACGACGGATCGCCACTAGTCGCTCAGATTGTGTGCTGACGAGTTGGTTGCTTGACGGGTGAGACGCGAATTCGGAGAACCCCGCCACTGGCGTGGTCAGCTCGGCGGGGACTTCAGGAGATGGTCTGCCCAAATTCTCAGCAGGAATTGCGAGGGGCGTTAGTTGCAAGTGTTGCTCTTGCAATGAATTATGTTGGCATGAGACTGCAAATATTTTCTGGGCTGCAGATCACTCTGCCCTAGGCTCGCCGGTCTGGCAGGCTTTAATATACGCGGGTCTGCAATTGGCATGCTGCCCCGGTGTTCGCTGCCTGGGCACGAGCTGACCTGAAAGACTTTGGTAAAGCGGTGGTGATACTGGCCATCCCGTCATTGTCATTAGCACCTGCCGGTTTTTCTGATCAGAATGAATGCTTATCCGAGAACCCTTTAATTGGGTGATGCTGCGTCGTTGAAACATGGTTTCCGACTAAGCCCGATCGGATTCGCGGATCGGTTCTGAAGTTGGAGTGAGTGAGAATCCAAACATCGAGGACACGATGACATTTCTAACTTCCCGCCAGTGGCTTTCGACTGCAGCTACGTTGACTGCGATGGTTTGCGGCTTGTCGTTGGTTGATCTCTTGCCCGTTCGCTTGAGTGTGGTCTGGGGAGAAGAGTCGGCAACCGCCGTTCCTTCGATCCGCCAGGAAGCGGATGAGGAGGCGTCGGTCCTCAAGCCAGCCCAGGTTCGGCAAGCAGCAGACCAGGCCAAGCTGGATGCGATGTCCTGGTACCTGGCAGCCCGGGCACTCGAAAACAGGAACGAGGCCAAGCAAGCGCTTAACGCTTACCGCAAAGCGATCGAACTCGATCCCAATTTGATCGACGTTTACCGCGCGGCAGTCCCGCTGGCGTTTCGACTCGACCAGGTGGGTGAAGCGGTTCGGCTGGCGATGAAGGCGGTCGAGCTCGATCCGAACGACTACGAGCTATTGCGTCAGCTTGGGATTCATATGGCTTCTCAGAAACGAGTGGCCGAGGCGATTCGCTATTTAGACCAAGCGGCAAATGCTCCGTCGATTTCCAAGAATTCTCCGACTTACGTTCAACTGATGCGCGACTTGGGGATTTTGTACACGCTGGTAGGTGAGAAGACCAAAGCGGCAGACGCTTACCTGGTGATTTTGAAAGCGGTTGTAAATCCGGATGAGTATGAGCTCGACTTTCGAGCAAAGAGCGCGATTCTGGCTGATCCCCGAACGAACTACGAACGGATTGGCCAAGTGCTGTTAGAGGGGGGCCAGATTGCGGGCGCGACTGAAGCCTTCGAACTCGCTGCCAAATCGGGAAAGACCAGTCCTGGCAACCTGAACTATTACCGCGCGAAGGTCCTACTGCTGAACGGCGACGGTGACGGGGCGCTCGCAGAACTGCAGAAGTACCTCGACGCCCAGCGACAAACTCGTGGCAAGGAAGCGTACGAGCTATTGGCCCAGATTCTGGAAAAGCTGGGTCGTAAAGGTGAATTGCTAGAGAAGCTGCAGGGGTTAGCGGCTGATGATCCGCGCAACTCAACGCTGCAGTACTTTTACGCGGACCAATTGGTCGAAGCGGGGAAATTGGCTGAGGCTCGCGCCCATTACGAGCAGTCGCTGAAGGATTCGGGCGATGTGATGGGGTATGTCGGGCTGGCAGGTGTGCTGCGTCGACTGAATGATGCCGAAGCACTGCTTGATATTCTGGCAAAGGGCCTGGCGAACATCGCAGAGGATGCGGTTGGTCCGTTCGAAGCAGAGCTTCTAACGATTTCTGAGAATCAGCCGCTGGTGCAAAGCATGCTGGCCGTAGCCGAGAAGTTGGCCAATGCTGACCCGGCTGAGATTACGTTCGAAAAGAGTCTGCTGGCGGCCAAGCTGGCTGGTGAGATTAAGCAGTTTCCAGATGCAATCCGGTTTTATCGGCTGTGCCTGACGCTAAGCAAAGAGCGGGCGGTGATGATTTATGCCGAGTTGGGTGAGATGCTGATTAAGAATCGCGACTATGGGACTGCGGCTGAGGTTTACGAAGAGGCGGCGAACAACAAGTCGCTGGCCGAGCGGCGTCCCAACTATTTGTTTATGCTGTCTCAAGTGCGCGAGCTGAATGGCGAGACGGACAAGGCGCTCGAGGCGATTCGGGAAGCAAAGACGATCATCCCCGAAGCACCGCTGCTGCACTTTCAGGAAGGCTGGATCTATTTTCACAGCCGACAGTTCGAGAAGGCCATTGCGATACTGGAAGAGGTCCTCAAGAAGTATGGCGAACAGAAAGAGATTGCTCGCCGCTGCAGCTTTACCCTGTCGAGTATTTACGTCTTTCAGGGGGAACTGCGGAAGGCCGAAGAGATTTTGGAAGTGATTCTAGAGACAGAGCCAGATGACCCCTCAGTCAACAACGACTTGGGTTACCTGTATGCCGATCAAGGGAAGAACCTGGAACAGGCAGAGAAGATGATTCGCAAGGCGGTGGCAGCTGAGCCTGACAACGCGGCTTACCTCGATAGCCTGGGCTGGGTGCTGTTTCGGTTGGGCAAGACCGAAGAGGCGATCGAGTACTTGAAAAAGGCACTCGATATTTCAACCGGCAGCGATGCAACGCTTTATGATCACCTGGCTGACTGTTACGAGAAGCTGGGGCAGTTTGATGAAGCGCGGAAATACTATGAAACAGCCCTTAAAGAGCTGGCAGCAGAGAAGAATCCCGATTTGGCGCTGAAGGCTCGGCTGGAAGAGAAGCTTTCGAAGCTGCCTGCTGCGAAGGATCAGGCGGCTGCACCGAGTGAGCCTGCTAAAACCGAGTAGAGTCATCTTTGCTTGGTTCGTTTACCCCGTTTTTTCAGGTGATTTCAAGTCGAGTTCGGAAAGTTCGAGACTGTTAATGGCAGGTCATTCCCATTGGGCGAACATCGCTCACAAGAAAGGTCGAATCGATAAGGTGCGTGGCAAGTTGTTTGCCAAGCTATCTAAGGCGATCATTGTGGCTGCCCAACATGGCGGTGGCGATCCTGCGGGAAACCTGGCCCTGCGGTATGCGATTGACCGGGCCAAAAAAGGGGACATGCCGAACGACACGATCGACCGGGCCATCAAGAAGGGGACCGGGGAGTTAGCTGCAGCCCACTACGACAGCATTTTGTATGAGGGCTATGGTCCGCATGGGGTGGCTGTGCTGTGTGAGATATTAACTGATAATCGCAATCGGACTGCCGGCGAAGTGAGGCGGATTTTTGAAATCAACGGGGGGAACCTGGGAAGCACTGGCTGCGTAGCCTGGATGTTTGAGCGAAAGGGGTTGTTCATCATTCCTGCGACTCAGATTTCTGAAGATGGGCTGATGGAGCTGGCGATTGAAGCTGGTGCTTCCGATGTTCAGCCAATGGGGAACTCGTTTGAAGTAACTTGCCCGATGGAAATGTATCAGCAGGTGGCTGAAGCGTTTGAGCTGGCGAAGCTGAAGCCAGAAGTGGCCGAGCTGACGATGATTGCATCGAACACGGTCGACCTTGATATTCAATCGGGGCGAGCGGTTTTGAAGCTGATGGAAGCGCTCGAAGAGAATGAAGACGTGCAAAATGTGACGGCGAACTTCAATATTCCGGATGACGTGATGGCCCAGTTGGCGGGGTGATGTTTTTGGAGATCATTTCAAAACCCGGTTGGTTGCAAGTTTCACTCGGCGAATTCCGATCCAACTTTTCCGCCCGAGGGTTTTGAAATGAATTTCAAGAAGAACCCGACGATTGGCATCGTCGGCTCGAAAAGCTAGTGATGATGTAGCAAGCCGTGGACGATGGCTCACGTGCAAGTATTTCCGCGACGGCGTACTAGGGACAGACAGGCGATCAGGATGGGACGCGAGCGGATTCATAAGGAAGCAGCCGCCAAGGATGGTGGGTCACATGCAGAGGAAACTGCTCGCGCTGTTCCATTCGAGCTGGATGATCAGAAGCTTGATGAAGAGTTACGACCGCAGTACCTGGCCGATGTGATTGGGCAGAAGAAGGTCGTACAGCGTCTGCAGATTATGCTCGATGCGACCCGTAAACGGGGTGAGCCCCTGGCGCATGTGCTGTTAGATGGCCCGCCCGGCCTCGGCAAAACGACGCTGGCGATGGCGCTGGCCCGCGAGATGGGAACCGAATGCCAGATCACTTCCGGGCCGGCTTTGACTGCACCGAAAGATGTGCTTCCTTACCTCAGTAATGCGAGCCACGGATCGGTTTTGTTTATTGATGAGATCCACCGACTGCCCCCCGCGGTCGAAGAGTTCATCTATCCAGTCATGGAAGACTTTCGGGTCGATATTGTGCTGGGCGAAGGGCTGAACGCCCGCACGATCAACATGCGACTGAAGCCGTTTACTGTTGTGGGTGCAACAACACGCAGCGGCATGCTGACTGCTCCGCTGCGGGACCGATTTACGTTTCGTGAGCATCTCGACTTTTACGATGACCATGATCTGGTCGAGATTGTCGAGCGAAACGCCAAGAAGCTGCGAACCGAGATCAGCCCGGCTGCGAGTGCCGAGATTGCCAGTCGCAGTCGCGGGACACCGCGTAAGTCGAACAACTTGCTGCGGTGGACGCGCGACTATGCGACGGTCCATGACACGTCGGGGCACATTTCAGATGCGATGGCCAAAGCGGCACTCGCGATGCTTGAGATTGATCCGCGTGGCCTGGAAGATCAGGACCGGCGATATCTGCGAACGGTGGTGCAGGTTTTTGGGGGTGGTCCCGCTGGCCTCGCTGCGATTGCCCATACGATGAATGTACCGCCTGATACGCTGGAAGACGAAGTCGAGCCGTTCTTATTGAGATGCGGGTTGATACAGCGGACCCCTCGTGGCCGGATGATTACCCCATCGGGGATTTCGCATTTGAGCAGTCACTAAGCAGCGGCTGCTGGTGATTGCTGCGAGTCCGAAAGTTCGAAGTCCCCGACACTGGCATCGTCGGCTCGAAGCGCTGCCGAGCGTTCACCGCGTTAAGCGAGATGACCCGCCGCTGTTTTGCGTGTAGCTGGCGGATTGATCGGAAGTGAACTGCATTTGGTTCCGCGACCGGTCATAATTGCGTAACGGCCCGCTGGCATCTAGCAGTGAGATAATCAGCTGTCGCCGACTTGCGCGAATGGCTGCTGCGCTGTTTCAAAATAACTTGCTTTACCCTCCAAAGGTTGCCCAGGTGCCTGCTCCCGATTCTGCTGACCGTAAGTCACCCGATCACAGTTCTGCGAATGCTACTGAGCCTAAGCGCGAGCCGATCTCCAGCATGCGGTCGCTGCCGGCGTTTAGTGTTCACAATTCGGTACTTGTCAATGTGCTGATGGTGGTGATTCTATTCGCGGGGTCAGCCTTTTCGGTGGTGATTACGCGTGAGCTGTTTCCCGAGAGTCGGCCCAAGCAGATTGCGATCACCACGATCTATCCGGGTGTGCAGCCCGAAGAAATCGAGAAGGCGGTCACGATTAAGGTTGAAGAGGCGGTCCGCGATGTTGACGGGATCGAGAAGCTGACATCGACCGTGGGGGAAGGGATATCGACGACTTCGATTATCCTGTTTAACAGCGTGAAGAATATTGATGCGGTCTTGCAGGAGATTAAGGTTGAGATCGATGCGCTGCAAGACCTGCCGGAGCGAATCGAGTCGACCACAGTTCGCAAGATTGAGCCGCAATTGCCCGTGATCGCGGTTGCGATGTATGGCAGTAACGATGATGCAGGGCTGAAAAAGGCCTCGCGCGAGCTGCGAGACGACCTGCTGCGCTACTCTGAAATCACCGAGATTGCAGTTTCCGGGACGCGGGAAGACGAGATCAGCATCGAGGTGTTGCCACACCGGCTGCTCGAGTTTGACATGACGTTTGGTGAAGTCGCAACAGCCATTCGGCAAACCAATCTGGATGTCTCTGGTGGCCAATTGAAAGGTGATCGCGCCAATATTGCCATTCGGACATTGGGGGAAGAGACCCGCGGCGTCGACCTGGAATCAATCGAACTGCGGACCACCAGCGATGGTCGCAAGATTCTGCTGTCGGATGTGGCAGTCATTCGCGATGCGTTTGTTGAGACCGACATCGAGAGCTATTTCAACGGTCAGCGTGGCGTCAATTGCGTGGTGTATAAAACGGGGAAGCAGGATGCGATTGAAATCGCCCAGATCGTTAAGGCGTATGTCGCTGGTAAACAAAACCAGCCTTACGATGCGTCAGGGTATATGAAAGCAAGCCAGGAAGTCTGGTGGTGGCGTCCAATGGCGTATGCCAGTGCCTGGGTGAATAACACAACGCGATCTGCCAGTGGCAAGGTTGACCTGCAGCAGGTTTATGAACGAAGCCGGCAGGATCAATTCTCCCATAACTATCAGGTGGCGCTCCATACCGACCTATCGAGGCTAATTGAAGGGCGACTCGACTTGATGATTCGCAATGGGCAATCGGGACTGGTGCTGGTGCTTGTTTCGCTGCTGCTGTTTTTGGACTGGCGGGTGGCGTTCTGGACAGCCGCTGGCTTGCCGACGGCGTTTCTGGGGTCGTTTATCGTCATGTGGCTTTTTGGGGTGACGTTTAACCTGCTGTCGCTGTTTGGCTTAATCATCGTGCTGGGAATCATTGTTGATGATGCGATCATTGTAGGGGAGAACATTTTTCGGCATATCCAGGAAGGGATGCCTCCGCTTCAGGCTGCGGTGGTAGGGGCTGAGGAAGTGATGTGGCCGGTGATTATTTCCGTGCTGACGACGGTTGCTGCGTTTCTGCCGCTGATGTTTATTCCCGGGCAGATTGGTGATTTCTTTGGTCAATTGCCATTGGTTGTGATGGCAGCGCTTTCGGTTTCGCTACTGGAAGCCTTACTGATTTTGCCTGCTCACTTAAGGCACCTGAAACCACCCAAGCGAGCAGAGCGCAGACTGGTTGATGGGGTATCGGCCACGAAACCCGCGCAGAAGGGGACGTATGCCAAGGTTCAAGAGGCTTATGGCTCATTTTTGAACATGGCCCTCAGGTGGCGGTATGTGACGATTTCGCTATCGGCTGCGGTGCTGATTGCTTCGCTGGGCCTCATAGCTGGCGGAGTGGTGGAAACAGTCTTTATTCAAAAACTCGATGGTGAAACGCTGATCTGCTCGCTCGAGATGCCAACCGGGACACCTGCTAAGTCGGTTCTGGAACGCTTACAGCAGATCAATGCCGCAGCCCTTGAGCAACCCGAAGTTCAGAACGTGCAGACCCACTTGAGCTTGCAGTTCTCTGTGGGTGGGGTCGGAGCTGAGGGGGTTTCGGCCAATTCGCACTTAGGCCAGGTGATTGTCGAACTGCAAGAAGCGGACCAGCGTGAGCGGTTAGGACAACGGACAAGTGAGCAGGTTGTGAGTGCCATTCGTCAAGCGACGGCTGGGCTGTCGGGAATCAATGCCCTGACGTGGGAAATCTTGTCTGGAGGACCAGCGGGGAAAGACTTTGAAGTTCAGATTCAAGGACCTCGGTTTGACGACACCATTGCCGTTGCCAGAGCACTCAAAGCGAAGTTGGCGACGTATGCGGGTGTGGTCGACCTGGATGACAACTTCGATGCGGGCAAACGGGAGCTGCAATTGCAGTTGAGGGATGCGGCAAGGCCAACGGGCATTACCGTCGGTGCATTAGGGGAACACGTCCGCGATGCAACGTACGGCCGGGAGGCGATGCGCATTACCAGAAATCGTGAAGACGTGAAGGTGATGGTTCGGTACCCTAAAGAAGTGCGGGAGAACGCCTTTGCGATCGAATCGATGTGGATTCCCACTGCAGGCCCACCTGGCGAGCGAGGTTGGGTTCCCCTGAAAGAGGTAGCAGAACTGACTGAGGCGCAGAGCTTTGCAACGATTCACCGCAATCGTCAACAGCGAGCGGTTTCGGTGATGGCGAACATTCAGGAAGGGGCGAACGCCAACGACATTGCTGCAGCTGTTTTGGGTTCATTTGACTCAGAACTGAAGGCAATTTACCCAACCACTGAGATTTCGCTGCTGGGAAGCCTTGATGATCAGGCGAAAAGTCTTGCCAGCTTGAAGATCGCGATGCCACTCGCGCTGCTCATGATTTACATGATGGTGGCAGGGCTGTTTCGATCGTATTATCAGCCGCTGGTGGTGATGCTGGCGATTCCCTTTGGTATTCAAGGGGCAATTGTTGGCCATTACCTCACTGGTTATCCAATGACAATCATCAGCGCGATTGGCCTGGTAGCGCTCACCGGTATTGTGGTGAACGATGCCATCGTGCTGATCGACTATGTGAACATGCGAGTGAGAGAGG
>JAIXVG010000480.1 GCA_027483145.1 Planctomyces sp. | reverse complement strand
GTCCCGAACGTAGCGCTCTAGCCAGGCTGAGCTACATCCCGTATCTGTTTCGGTGAATCTAGCCTCGGGTTGGGTGGCTTATGCTTAGGAATCCTTTAGACGGGGAGCGACCGAAGTACGAGCAGGCTAACTGGGATGGTTAGCAATCACGGCCCATTTCAATGCTCATATCGGGGGCCCTATCAAGAACTGATCTCCTTTCTCGCGACGAAGAGGAAGCAGTGCAGATCACTAGTCCACAAAACCGCACGACTCCTCAAGTATCTGCCACAAAACAACCTTTGTCCGTCCGGCCAGACGTTTGTGTACGCTGTTTGTTTTCCAATTGGCTTCGGAATGCGTAGATTAGACCGCCTTGTCGATGGTCCTGGTGATTGACCTACATCAAAGTTTAGTTGTCCCTTTTTTACTGGTCAACATTTGGGGGACGATGTCACACGATCACGCGAAACCATTCCGCCGCGACCGACGCACCTTCGACCTAAATCCAACGCACGAACACCCACTTTACGAGAATCTCCTTGTCGCAATCCTCATCTGGACCTGAAAATGCAACCTTACCTTCGGCAGAGCGGTCAGCTTCTCTCGGGTTGTTTGACGCAATTTGCCTGATCATTGGCATCGTCATCGGCAGCACGATCTTTCGAGCACCAACCTTCATTGCGGGAGCGGTCGGAAGCGTTAACGAGTTATTGTTTGTGTGGGCACTCGGGGGCGTCCTCTCGTTGATTGGGGCACTATGCTATGCGGAGCTAGCTGCCACTTACCCTCGGTCGGGGGGAGACTATCACTACCTGACCAAGGCTTTTGGGTCACACATGGGCTTCCTGTTCGGGTGGGCCCAATTGTCGATCGTCCAGACAAGCAGCATCGGTGCCCTCGCATTCATCTTTGCTGACCAGACAGTGGAAACATTCAGGCTGAGTGCAGGGCAGGGGGTTTGGTTGGCGATGGGGGCCGTTGTCTTCACGACGGCTGTGAACATGCTAGGACTGGCCTACGGCAAGACGGTGCAAAACCTGCTAACGATTGGCAAGCTAGCAGGGATCGCAGTGCTAATTGTTGCCGGAGTGGCGTATGGATCGGCCGACGCAGTTGAGGCAGCCAACAACTTGCCAAAACAAAGTGCGATCGGGTTCGCAATGATCCTGGTTCTTTATGCATATGGAGGGTGGAACGACGCGGCCTTTGTGGCGGGTGAGATTCGCCGGCCGGAACGAAACGTTCCCCTGGCGCTTGGGATCAGCCTGACGTTGATTACAGCAATCTATATTATGATCAACCTGGCCTATGTGGGTGCGCTCGGTTTTGCCGGTCTAGCAGCATCACGAGCACCCGCATCGGATACGATGACCAGCCTGCTTGGGCCAAATAGCGGTGTGGCGTTTGGGATTTTGGTGATGGTCTCATCGCTAGGGGGGCTGAACGGGTTGGTGCTGGCGGTGTCGCGGGTTCACGCTCAAGTAGCTACTGAGCATCGCTTGTTTGGCTGGCTGAGGCCCCGTCGTGCGGGTGGTAAGCCCATTGCTTCTCTTCTGATTCAGGCGCTACTGACGTTTTTACTGGTGTTGATCGTTGGGACCGAGACAGGCCGGATTTCCGTTGATCTCGTCCGCGAAAAGCTGTTCGGCAGTCCGCCGATTCCATGGGACCTTTACAATGGCGGCTTTGAGACCCTGGTCGCTGGCTCGGCCCCGATCTTCTGGCTGTTTCTCTTTTTGACGGGCCTATCGGTGATGGTCCTGAGGCAGCAGGATACTGGCACGAAACGCTTGTTCCAGGTTCCACTTTACCCGATCTCACCAATGATTTTTTGCGGGATGTGCCTGTTTATGCTCTACTCGGCCACGGTCTATGCGGCCCCATTACTGATGATCAGCTTGGTTCCTCTGGGACTTGGAATTGCGCTGATGGCAATCAGCGGTTACCGGCCGATTTCCCCTGAAAGGGAGTAGCGGGGTGGGCCAAAAGATGAGTAGCGCGAACTCCCGCCTGCCGATCTCTGGACAGCATCGACTGCCGACTTGGTGTCGCAAATTGTTTTTCAGCCACGCAGTTGCCTGCCCAACACAAACTGCTGTTGGCTCGGCCAACGCGATCTGTCCTGTCAACCGGCCAAATCAAGACACTCGTAAGACCAGTGGCAGACAAGAAGCAAACCTTTTTTGTGCAAGGCCCGACATTAAGATCGCTCGCGATACGCAGCCTGCAGTAGTCGTTCTCGAACAAATCGATACGGCTTGGCGGCCACCTTCTTCAGCAGCTTCTTGGCATTCCACGTAGCCATCTGCCGCCAGCGAGCCACTGGCGAGGTCAAGAGGCCTACCGCTGCTTGAGCCGTCATCCCGCGATAGACTGTATATCGACCGACGATTTGGCAGTCGGCGACTTTGCTAACTCCTGAAACAGGCTCAGAGTTGAACAGCACCTGCACTCCGGCAGCGCTCGCCGACTTAGCAACGGCAAGTGAGTAAAACCCACCCGGCACTGAAGCGGTCTCGATCGGTAAGCCCAACCAGTCTTGCAAACGCTTGCGGCTATCTTGCCACTCAGCAAGTAACTGGTCTGGAGTGAGAGCAGAAAACCGGGCGGGATGGGTAACGCTATGACTTCCAATAACGTGCCCGCGTGCCGCAAGGCTTTTCAGCTCGCTGGTGGTCATGAAGCCGGGCGTGTTGATTCGGCCGGTCGTAATGAAGAACCAACCACGCCAACCCTGGTCTTCGAGCAGATCAGCGATCGGATGCAGAAATGATTTTCCACCATCATCAAACGTAATCAGCCAATCGGAATGACCAGCGGTCATGTCAACCGGGGATACAAGCGGCGGCCGTGCCATCGTGTGTGACAAGCACTGCAAGTGC
>JAIXVG010000255.1 GCA_027483145.1 Planctomyces sp. | reverse complement strand
GTCTTCCTGTTTCGACCGCTATTGGCCAGACTGATGGTAACGTTAGGGAGCAAAGATTGAAGCGAATATTTGGGCTAAACCCGGTTGGGCGTGGTCGGAATCAAACGACCCCGATGAGGTTTTTGGATTCATGGAATGTCTAGAACACCCCAAGCCAGATCGCTGTGGGACTCTGCCAATTTGTTCAGTATTTTCTTGATCTGGTGACTGCGAAGTTCGCTGGCAAGTCGATACGATATCGGGCGTAGATCGATCTCGCCATCAAACCACCGCGGAACTTTTGGACGATATGGCTTCGTGGCCATTGTTGATGAGCTAGGGGCTACTTGCTGGCGTCCCGTTGTTGGAGCTTTTCCGAGAACCCTCTGATACGGCGATGTTACACATTTAAAGCAAGAGGTTTTGAACAGGCACAACCGGGTCCTCGGATACGTTCCTGATCAGCCCTTTCGATTATCTGGTTGAAGGTGACGCGTTGCAGTTAGACATTGCTAATTGCCTTGAACTGCTGTTTGCAGGAAAGCCCCTTTCTGCCAAGTTATTGGAGCAGGCTGTTACCTCGATCATGAAGGGGAACGCGACCGATATTGATGTAGCCGCCTTGCTGACAGCCCTGCGATCGAGACACGAAACATCGGAGCAGTTGCTGGGTGCGGCTCGGGCGATGCGGCACTTTGCCTCTCGCATCGAAACGGCACAGCCCCATTTGCTGGATACCTGCGGTACGGGAGGGGATTGCCTCGGGACATTCAACATCAGTACGGCCACGGCGGTTGTGCTTTCAGCTTGCGGTGTCGCAGTCGCCAAGCATGGCAATCGCAGCGTATCGAGCCGCAGCGGCTCGGCGGATGTGCTGGAGGCATTGGGGGTGAATCTGACTTTGTCCCCTGCCGCAGTGGGAGAGTGCATCGACCAGATTGGAATCGGTTTCTGTTTTGCCCCCCTTTTTCACGGGGCGATGAAGCACGCGGCTGCGGTGCGAAAGCAGCTCGGATTTCGAACACTGTTTAATCTTCTGGGGCCACTGACAAATCCGGCTGGCGCGAAATACCAACTAATTGGGACCATTTCCCCGCGACTGGCCGAGCAGATGGCCCTGGCACTGAGTGGCCTCGGCACAACGAAATCGGTCGTTGTTTGCGGCGGCGGGGAGCTCGATGAGGTAAGCCTGTGGGGAGAAACGACCGCGTTTATTGTTGAAGGCTCGAACGTGAGCCAGCAAAGTTGGTCGGCTGGCACGTTTGGCTTACCCGGTTGTACAGCCGCCCAGCTTGCTGCAGGTGATGCAAATGAGAGTGCCGCGATTCTGCGGCGAATCTTTGATGGAGCGACCGGACCTCACCGCAATATCGTCTTGGCAAATGCTGCAGCCGGTCTATGGTTACAGGGGCACGTCGCAACACTTCCGGAAGGGGTAAAGCGAGCGGCCGAAGTGCTCGATAAAGGGCTGGCAAAGAATAAGCTACAGCAGTTGATCGAGGTAACCGCCAAGCTCGCGGCAAAAGCGGGCTAGCGTCACTGGTCTTCGCCGTTCAGATTGATCTTCAAATCGGACAAACTTAAACGATAAACGATCGTACGTTCTCAACCTGATTCCCTGTCTTCATCATCATTAACGACCACACTACCTATCATCAGGGGCACCGCACGCATGATTCGTGTGACCAACGTCAGCAAGGTCCATCGCCGGGGCGAACTCGAAGTGTGGGCGCTTCGCGACATCTGCTGTGAGGTCCCGGAAGGAACATTCACCTTCATTCTGGGGCCATCGGGAAGCGGGAAGAGCACCCTGTTGTATTTGTTGGGGGCACTCGATGAACCGACAGGTGGTGAAATCGTTGTTGATGGACGGATGCTGAATCGCCTTACCCCGGCCGAGCGAGATCTGTACCGTCGGCATGATATTGGATTCATTTTCCAGAACTTCAATTTGCTTTCGAATTTGACCGCTGTCGAGAATGTTCTGGTCCCGTTTATGCCTGTGGGACTCAAGCGGGGTCAGAAGGAAGAGGCGATTGAGTTACTAAAGAAAGTTGGATTAGGTGATCGGCTCGATCACCGGCCGAACCAGCTTTCAGGGGGCGAACAGCAGCGAGTTGCGATTGCCAGGGCATTACTCAAACGCCCCAAGCTAATTCTGGCAGACGAACCAACCGGCGAACTTGATACGGCCAATAGTCACGCCATTTTGAATGACCTGCGAGTTGTATGCAAAGAGCGGGGTTCAACGGTGGTGGTTGTGACCCACGAGCAGGAATTCGTCCATGCCGATGACCATGTCATTCGCATCCGGGATGGCCAGGTCTTTTCGGGGGGGGCGTCTCGCCAGTAGCGGCTGCTTATTTGGCGGTGAAGCCGAGTTTTTGCTACGACCAAGCTGGTGGTTGCTGCAGCCTGATCGGGCGATGGTTTTGTGGGCTATTTCAAAACCTGGTAGGTGGAAGATTTCACCCGGCGAATCACCGTGCCGACTTTTCCACCCGAGGGTTTTGAAACCACTTCCAATACTGTTGAAACAAAACTGGCCGCAGTATGGAATTCTGTATCGCGCTGTGGTTAAACTCACTGGTGCTGGCATTGGACAACTCCGCCAACCAGCTCGCCGGTCATCTCCCTTCCAATCTACCTCCCATACTTTGCGTTTTGAGTCGACTGGCATCGTTCGCGATACGAGTCGAAGTTAAAAGCTTATCCGAATACCCTCTGATGCGTGTGGCTCGGTTTAACCATCGAAGCCGTTTCGAACAACCACAATCGGGTATTTGGATAGGTTCTAAGGCGTTTCAGTTCCCGTTTTTTCTTGCAGAAGGATTGTTTCGTATGCGACTTGCAACTGTTGCACAATATGGTTTGCTATTGGGTGGATTGCTGTTGGCGCCAACAACAGGTTTTGCTGTTGAGGATGGTTTCACTCCCCTCACTGACGGCAAGACGATGGCAGGTTGGAAGATTAATGAGACTCCAGCAAGCTGGAAGCTCGAAGAAGGAGCCTTTGTGGCTAATGGCGAACGAAGCCATCTCTTCTATGACAACCCAGGCAAGCCATTCAAGAACTTTGAACTGCGGGTTGATGTCTGGACTGAACCGGGCAGCAACGGCGGCATCTATTTTCATACCAAGTACCAGGACACCGGTTGGCCTAAGTACGGGTTTGAATCTCAAGTCAACAACACCGGTGGTGATCCCCGCAAGACCGCCAGCATTTACGCGGTGAAGGATACGAACGAACCTCCAGCCAAGGATGGGGAATGGTTCACCGAAACAATCATCGTTCAGGGAAATCGGGTCATCACCAAGATCAACGACAAAGTGATCATCGACTACACCGAGCCAGCGGGGACCAAGGCAGGTTCTGATTTCACCCGTGTCGTCGATGAGGGTACATTTGCCCTTCAAGCTCACGATCCCGGCAGCACCGTGAAGTACAAGAACATTCGCGTGAAGCGTTTGGACTAGCTGAGCTGACCTCAGCTCTCGTGCTCGTAAAACTGGGACATGAGAAACGGATCAAAAAACAGCATCGGCTGGCTGAGACATTCGTCTTGGCCAGCCGATGCTGTTTTGGGGCACGACGGAAGTCTGGCGGCAAGGACGAATCCGAAACTCGAACCGCGTGATTCATCGTTAGAGGATGCATCTAACGAATGACACTTCGCTTTTGCGCTCGACCTTCAGTGCAAGACTACTTTGCCAACGAAACGCAGACGAGTTCTTTATCGTTCCGGGCAAAACAGCACTTGTTGGAAAAGGCGGGGTGGCTCCATACGACATCTCTTCCAAAGCAGTTACCGGTTGGTTCCAGGAGATTCGCCCGGCTCAGTTCTTTGTAGCCCGTTCGAGAAAGCTGGGCGATCACCAGATCACCCGTCTCGCTCATCAAGAAAAAGCGATTCTCGTTCTTGACAAGAAATGCTGTTCCATGCCCGCCACGCCGCTCGCCGGTCGTGGCTTTGAACGTCTCCCACAACCGCTTTCCAGTTTTGAGGTCGACCCCGCGAAGTTGACCTTTGTCGCAACAGCAACCATAGATGACTCCGTCTTCGGTAAACGGAGTGCTGTTTGAACAATAGACGCTCGAATCTTTCTGGCCACGCCATACCTCTTTGGCACCAGGCTTGGTTTGATCGAGTTCAAGCAGCACTGAGACATTGCCAATGCCACTGGCAAACAGAAAGTTGCCCGATTTACGAGGGGCCATAATCGACATGTCGTAGGCTGGTTTCAACTCGATAGACCAGTAGACCGATCCATTTTCTGGGTTAAGCGAATTCAGTTTATCGGCATCCCAAATCAAGAGTTGTCGCGTTCCCCCCGCTTCAATGATTGATGGAGGACAGTATCCCGGTTGGCTAGAAGTGATCGAACGCCATAGCTCTTCGCCCGTTTCTTTATCGAACGCGACTGCAACCGATCCCTCGCCGCCAACCAGGCAAATCAACTTCTTACCATCAACCAGTGGGTGGCCACAGAAACCCCAAATTGGGGTCTCGACTTGGTACTTAGACTTCAGGTCGTGTTCCCAGACCACTTTTCCGGATGCAATGCTTAAGCAGATGAGATTCCCTTCTGCTCCCAAGGTGTAGACGACGTTTCCATCGACCGTCGGAGTCGTGCGCGGCCCCGATGAATAAGAGATACTATAAGAACAGTCGTACTTGTGAATCCACAATTGCTTGCCTGTCATGCGATCGAGGCATAAGACGCGTTCTTCCCCGGCCAGCACTGCTCGCGATCCCGGATCGAAGTTGACATCCCCTTCCGCCTTCACATAGTCGGTCAGAAAGACTTTATCCCCGACAACGGCTGGCCCGCTGTAGCCCAATCCGACAGGGACACGCCACAAGACCTTGGGACCATCCTTAGGGAATGCGGATAAGATATCCTTTTCTCGCCAGACGGCGTCTCGCTCTGGTCCCATCCATTGCGGCCAATCGTCTGCCTGAACCGAGGCAATCGAATATCCAATGTGCAACAGCCCGCTGATTGCCAAAACAAATGCGAAACGCATGCCGACACTCTCCCTGGGAACAAAACCGCCCATCACGCTGCGAAGCGTAGCTACCCATCTTTCGAGGTGACCAGCGGGGCGTCAAGTGGCTGTTTTTGAGTTCGCTGTAGTGCTGGCCGATTATCGTAATGTTAGAGCAAACCTGTCGGTCCAGCCTGATCCAGATCAAAGAGCACTGACACGTGGATGAATTCTTGCCAGTTTGTGGCGACCCCGGCGACGCCCAAAGCCGTTCGTGGTCGACCGTGAGGGGCCAGTTCCGGCAATCGATCGCATGAATCGCAAGCGGGCTAGGCGGCGTTGCGGCTTGCGAATCCAGAGATCGGGAAGATGACAGGCAATTGCTCGACCACAGCCGGGGCGTCGATCGGCTGAAGTCGTTCAGCATAAACCAGCCGCAGGAACTCCGGGAAAATCCGCCAAGAATCGGGCTTTCTATTCCAAACGGCTGCCACTTGCTGGAAGAACCCAATTTCGTAGTTGGCCAGCACCAGGTTCTGTACGGCCTCAACCGCGTCGAAGTCATCAGGCGTAAATGGCCGTGGGCAAAGCGAGTAGGCTGCTTCCCCTGTCCCTCGGCCGTTCTCTGGGACGTTATAGACCACTGCCAGTTGCGACTGATGATCGAGTTTTGTCGGGAAGATTCGGCAGGCCAGCGGCCGGTCTGCATAGGCCCCACAATGCGCACGGCCAAGCGGGAACTCGCGAGAAGGAGCTTCTTCCTTCAGGAACCCGCACTTCGTTGTCCCCTTCAAATACTCGCTGGATGTATGTTGCAGGCAAATGGCAAATGGGGTCTCCGGCTCGTCATCGAAGAAGAATTGCGGCATGACACCGCTGGTGATCTGGCCTTCGCGATCTTCCCAACGACAGACAAAGTCCCAAAAATCGAGACTGAGTTTCGCTTCAATCCGCAGAATGTCTGCCCCAGTCACGGTAATTGCGAACGCGCGGCAGCAGCCCGCGTGGCAGTTGTGGCATGGGCTCATTCTACGACCTTCCATGGTCAGTGTTTTAGATGCAGAGTGCTCCGAACGTTGCTACTTCAATTTGAACATGAAGCAATTGCTCGGCAGTCAACTGCCTGTGATGTTCAATGCCAGGCCAACGTTCGTTCGGCCTGTTGGCCAACCCCAAAGAAAAGAGCCTCTTCCTCGTTACTATCGGTACAAATCGACTACTTAAATAAGGCCGGACGACCGAGCGGCAGAAACTGCCGATTATGGATGCAGCATGAATTCGTTTTTGAGGCTGGAATATGGGACGCTTTTCCCCAAAAGAGAAACGGCAACTCCACACCGCTGCAGAGTTGCCGTTCTTGATCGATCTGTTTGCCTGATTTTTGCTGAAGCTCCGAATAGCGCTGCTTAGAACTCGCCCAGAACTTCGCCCAAGGCTCGTGTGGTCATCCCCTGCCAGATTCCCAAGTCGACATTGCTGGTGAGGAAACGGACTCGACCATCTCCAAACAAAAGATGCACTCCACCCCCAGCATGGTTACTGCTGAAATCGTCAATGTGCTGGGAAGGGTGGTTAGGGGTGTGATCTGCTGCTGCCAAAACTCGAGAAATGGCTTCTTGACCTTCAGGGACCACGCCGACCCAGGTTGAGTACCAGGGAAGAGGAGAGATGATCGTCGTTACCGTCTTGGTCCGCTTCTCACCCACCATGACCGTATTGCTGAGGCCGTCGGAAACATCACGCATGCGAACATAACTGTTGTGGAAGAAAACCCCGCTCCCTTGAACAGCTGCGTTTGGGAACGGAGCAACTGGTGGTTCTCCAATAATGTCTTCCCAACCAATATGGCCGAAACAGCCGACATAGTTCGCAATTGGAAGGCGAGTCAGAGACGTTGCCCCAGTTGCTTCATCAAAAATCTCCCAGGTTTCTGGGGAAGGATCAGACGGGCAACGAAATACAGGCAGAACGGAGGTCCGTACGATTTCGTTGCCGGTCGTTCCGGTTGCGAGGAGCGAGACATTCATGTTCAATCGATTGTAGAGAGGTCCTTGATCGAGCATGGGGAGAAGATGTGTTCCCCATGAAAATCCGGATGTCCCGGTTTCGACATTCGGAACACCGTTGGTGACGCCAATCCACCCGGGGGGAAGAACGTTGTGAACATCGTGATAGTTGTGGATCGCCAAGCCAATTTGCTTCAGATTGTTGATGCATTGCGACCTTCGGGCTGCTTCACGCGCCTGTTGAACAGCAGGGAGCAACAGGGCAATCAAGACTGCGATGATGGCAATAACCACCAGCAATTCTATGAGGGTAAAACCCGTTCGGTTGGACTGCATTGCTTTGTCTTGTGACATGACTGAGTTGCTCCTGTTAGGCTACTTGGGGATGCTTACCCGAGATAAAAGTCAGCGACCGCTGACTGAAAGACGCGGTTTAGTTTATCGTCAATCGACCTAATTGCAATTTATTTGCATTGTTATTTTTTGTTGAAGAAGATTACGCGTCAAACGCAAATTGATTGCAAAAAATGGTTTTCAAGCGGGTTCCATGTGATGCCAATCTCTCAGCCAGCCAACTACCCGTGGCCAACGAAGCCCGAGCTTCGATTGCAGCAGTTGGAAAAGTTACAGAAACTGCTGCGGTCGTTACGTCGTAACTCTTTTTACGAAAATCGTTTACAAACAGAAAACCAATCGTCTGGCCTCTTGGGCCGGTTTGAGGACGTGACGAAGCTCCCATTTACTACGAAGGCCGATTTCGTCAGCGACCAGCAGGTTTCTCCCCCATACGGAAGCAATTTATCGCTGCCGATTGCGCAGTACGCCCGGGTTCACCAGACTTCGGGGACCTCGACAGGACAACCCCTCCGCTGGCTCGACACGGGCGAAAGCTGGGAATGGATGCTCGAGTGTTGGCGTCAAATTTATGGGCTGATGGGGGTTACGGCTGACGACCGATTCTGTTTTACGTTTTCCTTCGGCCCGTTCCTGGGATTCTGGGCTGGGTTTGAAGGAGCAAGTCGGCTGGGCCATTTTTGCGTAGCCGCCGGAGGGCTAAGTAGCGAAGCTCGGCTACAACTAATTGACGATCATCAGATCACCGTATTGGCATGCACTCCATCGTACGCGCTGCGCCTGGCAGAAGTAGCAAAGCAACTTGGCAAGAATCCAGCGACTTCGTCGGTGACCAAGCTGCTGGTCGCCGGTGAGCCTGGCGGGTCGATTCCGACCACTCGGGCACTACTTTCCGAAGCATGGGGAGCACGTGTCTTTGACCATTGGGGAATGACAGAGGTTGGCCCGCTGGCCTCCGAAAGTGTCGCATGTCCCGGTGAACTGACTTTGCTCGAAACCGAATGCATCCCGGAAATCATCGATCCCGAGACTGGTCAACCGGTTGAGCCCGGCACGCAAGGGGAGTTGGTGATCACCAATCTAGGACGAGTTAGTTCTCCAGCCATTCGCTATCGAACGGGTGATCTGGTTGTGGCTGCGACAACACCTGCACCGGACGGGTGTCCGTACTTGCGGTTAGCCGGTGGCGTGCTGGGCCGGACAGATGATTTGCTCAATATTCGTGGCAACAAAATTCTGCCATCGGCCATTGAAGGGTTGATTCGCGAATTTCGCGAAGTGGTCGAATACCGAATTGTGGTGTGTGAAGACCGGGCAATGAGGCATTTGCAGATTGAAGTCGAGTCGCACCTTTCGACTGGCGATCAACTGGCCGGTTTGATCGCTCAACTAGCCAGCGAAATCAAACGACGATTCCATTTTGAAGCGGAAGTGAAGTCGGTCGAACCGAATACGTTGCCTCGGTTCGAGATGAAGGCGAAACGGCTTGTGTGGAAGTGAAACCGTTGAAAACTGTGGCGACGGCATGGCTTCGATGCTCGATCTTGTCTCTTGGTTGCTTGCTAACGAACGGGTAAGTCGAAGGCGTTCCGCTGGTGGGTTGTGCTTACGCCAACAGTCCTCGTAAATCGAAGCGTTAGCGAGCCGCACCCGCCAAAGAGTTAGCAAGGGCCATCCTGCCATTAGATCAAGTTACCGATTGGGGACGGTGAGCAAGTCTTGTTAGCGTTTGCAGCGTGAAGATTCCTTGCTGACGCTGCGGGCTACGCAAACCGATGGGCCAGGCATGCTCGTTCTCATGTCAGGTCGAAACGAGGTGCCTTATCGGTTTCAACTCAAAATGAGTCGATGCTCATTAGGCACGGTGTTTGGAACACCACCAGCGCTATACTTGCGGTGGCATCGATCCCATCAAAAGCAAAACGGCACCGGTGTCCCGAAAGGGGCAACACCGGTGCCAATTGTTGTCGAAAACAATCAAATAGGCCGTCTTAGACGCCCATTCCCTTCTTCATAAAGGCCAATGCATGCTGGGCCAAATAGGCCTCGGTTGGGAACATCTTTCGCCAGATTTTGGTGGCTGCAGCCAAAGCAGGCAGCGCCAGCCCGAATGCTTCTACCATTAACCAGCCATCGTACTTAATCTCTTTCAATGTGCGGAATGTGGTCGGCCAGTCGACATTTCCTTCGCCCGGTGTCGATCGATCGTTTTCGGAAATGTGGAAGTGAACCATCTGATCGGCACACCCCTTGATTGCGGTTACGATGTTCTTCTCTTCGATCCCCGCATGGAAGGTATCGTACATCATCTTAAGGTTAGGATGATTGACCTCGCGGCAGAAGCGGGCACAATCGGCTGCGCAGTTCAGGAAATAGCATTCAAACCGGTTCAAATATTCGCAGACGAGCATCACATTATTGGCTTTGGCATGGTCTGCTGCCTGCGCCAGAATCTCTTTACCGTATTTCCATTCATCAGCGGTCGCTCCCTGCCCAGTGAAATCACCCAGGGCCGAGTGAATCGGACCGCACAAGTGAGTTACCCCTGCAGCGGCGCACATATCAATAGCCATCTTCAGCCTGGCCAGCCCGGCAGTGCGAATGCTGGCCTCGGGAGAGATGGGGTTTGCGTCGGTGGTGCAAACCGTGACTGCCGTTCGGGCCAACTTGAGTGAGTCGAGCTTGGCCCCGACTTTTTTAAACTTATCAAGCTGCATGTCGAACACTGGCAATTCGACGCCGTCGTAGCCCCAGGCCTTCAGGTCATCCAAGATTGGGAAGTGTTCTTCGGTCACATCCGAAGTCCACAGCAGCATATTCATACCGAATTTCATCGAGCATCTCTTTAACTAAAGGGGACTTTGATAAACGAAAACCGTGTTAATCGAAAACCGAGCTGACGGGAATCGAAACTGCTTGAGGACTAGCCGCACGAACCGCCAATGCAGTACCCGAATTCAATTTGAACCTGGTGGAATCGAAAACTGATCAGGGGGAAGCAAGTCAAGCAGCCGTTCCGTTACGAGACTTCGCGCCCAGGGAACAATTTTGAGCACGGGGGCTTTCTGGAAACTCCCTAGTCTGATCCGTTGCCAAATCTGTTGCAAGCGCACGGCCAGCCGGTCGTCGTCCGGGTAGTCTTGCAGGAACCGTTCACGGACAAATAGGGGGACAAACCAGTTGAGCCGGTCGGTCGGATGGCGAGAAACTCGAGAAATCCAACCCTGAACTTCTGAGGGATTGACCCCCTCTAACAACTGATAATACCGGGCCAGCTTCTCGGGCAACCGAGAAATCAGCTCGGCGTCAAGGAGTAATTCGACCAGAATATGGGCAAACAGTTCGGCCGCAAAATCAGCATCTTCCGGTAAGTTTGCCCGGGTATAGCGTGTCACGTCGGCCACAACTTCGACAAATCCCCGCGAGCGATGAAACCAGTCGTCGTCACTCAAATGCTGCAGGACGCCGTTACAAAAGTCGATACCCCGGTGGTCGCCTACGCTTTCACAGCGTACTTTCTCCCGTTCGAGCCCTGCTTCTCGCATCCGTACTTTGCGATCAACTGCGCCCAGCCAATCAGGAGCCGCCAGCCCTGCCACAAATTCAGGAGTTGTGAGAAAGCGGACAGCGTGCGTAAAGTAGTTCAACTGGTCCCTTAACTGCAGACCGAAGGGTCTCGGCAAGGAAAAGCCATCACGACTCAAGAATTCCGGCGTCGTTGACGGATACGAACCAGTCATATCTGTCGTAGAGAGACTGCCCCCTCAACTTTGTCAACGACATCAGCTAACAGCCACAAACTCGCTGGTGCTCACTGGATTGAACCATGTCCCCCCGTGTGTTGTCCAAGCCAATCAAGAATCTGGTCTTAGTTATTCGGAATGGGCATCCGCAGGTTGACCAGATTTCAGCTGACTTGGTCCACTTTCTGAAGCGAGATCAACGAGTCAACCTGGCTTTGTGTACAACGACGGAAGATGCCGCAAGTTGGCCTGAGAACGTCGACCTGGTTATCGTGCTTGGCGGCGATGGGACCATCCTGCGAACGTGCAGGCACATGGGGCGACAACAATTACCGATGCTGGGCCTGAACTTGGGTCGCCTGGGTTTTCTAGCAGATCTCTCCCCTCCTGAACTCTATGAACAGTTCGATTCGTTATTGAAGGGAAACTATGTCATCGAGCGGCAACTGATGTTCGAGTGCCGCTTAAGCCGCAACGGGCATGTAATTGAAGACTCGCTTGGCCTGAATGAAGTGGCGATTCATGCGGGGGGGGCTTTGCGCCTGCTACATGTTGAGCTGAGTATCAATGACGAGCATGTTGCCACTTACGGTTGTGATGGTTTGATTGTCAGCACGCCGATTGGTTCGACTGCTCATAACCTGGCCGCTGGAGGGCCGATCCTACGGCAGGGGATTGAGGCGTTTTGTATTACACCGATCTGCCCCCATACCCTAACCAATCGGCCGCTGGTCGATCGCGCTGATGGGGTCTACAAACTGGGTGTTCCCCATGCACCTCATGGGACAACGCTGGTGATTGATGGTCAAATCAAGCGTCCCCTGGAACCGGGTGACGAAATTACAGTGACGAGAGCGAATGTGTCATGCCTGCTGACCCGCATGCCTTCGCACAGCTACTATCGCACACTGCACCAAAAGTTGGGGTGGGCCTTGCTGCCGTACGCGTCAGGCTCGCCAGGTAAAAACTTTGATATTATGACTGACGACGACAATAAGTGATACTCGCTTCTTGGCTGGTCGACATGTTCGACCAGTTGTAATTGGTGGTCGAGGAGCTTACTGCCGCGATTCATCTCGGCTTTAACCTCGGAACTCGGCTGGTAGACTGCTGGGGCCGATTGTTTCGGGTAAGCGTTGCACGCGTCCTTCCCGATCAACACAGGCCAGAGTGCTGCTGGCACTCGCTAGTAACGTGTCATCCCGGTAGAGAGCATAGGCGTGCTCAATCTTTACGGCTGACACCTTCACAACTCGCGTCCTCAGCTTGAGGATATCGTCATATCGGGCGGGAGAGTGATAGTTGCATTGCAGCTTCACCACCACCAGATACAGGCCCCGCTCTTCAATCTCGCGATAGCAGCCCCCCTGGGCTCGTAGTAGTTCCGTGCGGCCCATTTCAAAGAAATTAAAAAAGTTGGCGTGATGCAAAAAGCCCATTGCATCCGTTTCGCTGTATCGAACGCGAACTTCAATTTCGTGCTCAAGCAACATCGCTGGGACATCCCTTTTGATTGAGTTGGCGCGGCAGCGCGTTGGCTGTTGACTACTGATTATCTCTTTTGTGGACATAGCCCGGCTGAACGTACTCGACATAAACGTTGGTACGAATTCCGCCACGTGCCGAGAACTGACCCGTAATCTTCATCCATCGTGGCTGAGTCACTGCAACCAGGTCCTCCAGAATGCGGTTGGTCACCGCTTCGTGAAAGACCCCTTGATTTCGAAATGCCTGCAAATACATCTTGAGGGACTTCAGCTCGAAGTTCACTTTGTCGGGGGTGTATTGAATCACGATTGTCGCAAAATCGGGTTGTCCGGTCTTGGGACAAACCGCGGTAAACTCAGGGCAAATCGTTTCTACTTCGTAATGGCGATCAGGAAACGGATTGGGAAACGTTTCGAGAATCGTCTTAAAATCATCTGACATACATCGGCCTTCGAAATTGATCTAACTGAAAACTGACTGATATCTTGGTCGTGCGGCGAGACGCAGTGGAAACCGCCTCCATTTCGCACGATGCCGGTTACCCCGCTGACTGACAGGATTATAGCAGCCACGGTGCGGTTGTCGTTCCATGCGGCCGAATGTTCGCCAGGCCTTATCCACCCAGCATTAGGGCCAATCGGTACACAAGGAAGGCACCGATGTAAGCCAGCGCGGTCATGTAAACAAACGCAAGGAACGGCCAGCGCCATGAACCTGTCTCGCGGGCCATCACAACCAGCGTTGACGCGCATTGAGCGCAAAGCGCAAAGAAGACCATGACCGATAGGCCGGTGGGTAGCGTAAAGACCGGGCGGCCATCTCCCCAAGTCGCACTTTGAAGCTGTGCCTGCAGACCGGCATCATCTTCGCCGACATCTCCCCCCAGGCTGTAGATGGTCCCTAAGGTCGCAATGATAACCTCCCTCGCGGGGAAAGAGGCAATAACGCTAAGGCCAATCTTCCAGTCCCAACCCAATGGTTTCACGGCTGGCTCGATCAACCTGCCGGCCTGACCCAGAAAGCTGATTTCAAGCAGCCGGGCCTGTTCGGCCTGCAATTCGGCTTGCAGCTTTTCGGCTGCGTCGGTCCCAGCGTTAAGCTCACTGGCTTGAGTTGCGATCGCCTGCTCGATCTTCTGTTCTTTTGATCGGTCACCGGGGAAGTAGCCTAGCCCCCAAATGACAATCGACATGGCCAGAATCAGTGTTCCCGCATCGACCAGGAAGGCTCGCACTTGCTCGTAGGCTTTGCGAAGGGCGACAAACTGCGAGGGCCATTTGTAGCTTGGAAGCTCCATGAGAAACGGGGTGGCAGGTGTCGATTGCAGAAGCCGATTCAAAATCCAGGCAACAGGAATAGCCACTACCGCACCCAGCGACATCATTCCTGCCAGCACTAAGGCCCGCAGGGAAAGCCAGCCCCCTAAATACTCATTTGGGATGAGCAGGTTAATCATCAGCAGGTAAACCGGCAGGCGGGCCGAGCAGCTCATTAGCGGCAGAATCAAGGTTGTGATCAGCCTCTCTTTAGGGCTTTCAATGACGCGGGTCGACATCATGCCGGGGATGGCACACGCAAACGATGACATCAGGGGGACAAACGCCCGGCCACTGAGCCCCGTCAAACGATAGAGCAGTCGATCGGTCAAAAACGCGGCTCGGGCCATATACCCGCAATCTTCCAGAATCCCGATCAATAGAAACAAAATCAGCAATTGCGGGACGAAGACAACGACCCCGCCAACACCCGCCAGAACGCCATTCACCAGCAAACTTCGCAGCGGGCCGGCCGACATATTGGCTTCAATTTGCGAGCCAACCCATTCCGGACCAGCCTCGACTAATTCCATTAGTGGCTGAGCGAACGAAAAGATCGATTGAAACACCAGCAGCATCAGGGTGACAAACACCAGCAACCCCACCGGATGCCGCGACAGCCAACGGTCGGCATAGTCGCTGGGGCTCAGCGTTCCAAACGGCGGACGAGTCTCGATGCCATTCAACAAGTCGCTGGCCCATTGATAGCGAGCAGCTGCCTCGAGTTCGAACGGTACGCCGACCTCCCGCAGCGCTCGTTGGGCTTTGAGTAACTCGTTTGTAAAAGGTTCGCCGAACTTTGCTTGAAGCTGAGCACGACCGACCGACTGAGGATCGATCAGCAGGCGGCGTGCCTCGAACTCGGTCACAAGTTTCCCCAGAAGCTGACCGAGTGTTGTTTGCCATGCCCGTTCGATTGCCACGAACTCTGCTGAGAATAGGGCTAAACGATCGAGACTCATGGGCCGGGCGCGCAGAATGGCGTCGATGACTGGCTTAGTCACCTTGCGCCCAGTGGCCTGGCAGGCAACGACTGGAACTCCGATGCGTTCTTCCAAGGCGGCTACATCCAGTGAGATCCCTTTTTTGGCACTAACGTCTGACATGTTCACTGCGATTGCCATGGGGAGTGCGGTTTCAGCAATCTGGCTCACCAGAAACAGGTTTCGCTGAAGATTGGCCGCATCGACCACACACAACACTGCATCGACGGGTGGGGTCCCAGGCTGCTGGCCGAGCAGTACTTGAGTGGCTATCGCTTCGTCTGCCGCTCGGGGTGCCAGGCTGTAGGTGCCGGGCAAGTCGATCAGTTCCAGTTGCTGCTGACCGACCATCAGCGAACCAACTGTTCGTTCGACCGTCACGCCGGGGAAGTGACCCGTCTCGACATGGATCCCGGTTAATGCGGAAAAAAGGGTGCTCTTTCCTGTATTGGGATTACCCATCAGGGCGACAACCAACTTCGCTTTTGTATTCGAAGAACTGAGCGAGGGGAGCAATGAAGAGCTGATAGACATGGAGGGCTTTCAGGCCAATCCCTGGTGTAAGCCGACGGCTAGGGGCCATTCGAGGGAGTGCGACTTAATACGGCTGACGAAGAGGGTTTCGATTCCGAACTAGATCATCTCAACCTCAATGGTCGCCGCCTCTTGTTGCCGAATGGCCAGCCGGGAACCCCCAACAAGGTATTCCGCGGGGTCTCCAAAGGGGGACTTTCCCAGCAGGGCAATCGTTTGACCAGGGCAGACCCCTAGTTCCATCAATCGACGATGAACTGCTTCCGGGGCACGGACGGCCGCTATGCGCGCTGGTTTTCCTGGAAGGAGGGAAGAGGCCATTTGGGGCTGCGGAGTTGATTCGGCTGGTGTGGTCATCACGCAGTATTTTGAAAATTCGGGAGTAACTTGGGTGGCTCCCACGGCAGGGATGTCTCATCGCATTGTAACCAGCCTCTCGGTAAAATTCCCGGCGAGGGGTATCCTGCTTGGCAAGCTCGTCCTGCTGATGGTCCCTGTCAGGATGTTTTGGGCAAGCCAGTTATTGTGGCGGGGTGAGAGATGTCGATGCTCGGCCAATCGATCATTTGCGGCCTGGTCGTGACAACTGCGGCTGCGTGGCTGGCGAGAGACTTCTGGCGTCGCCTGGCTGGATCGGCCACTCCGGGGTGCGGCACGGGGTGCAGTCAGTGCCCGCAGAACTCGGCGCTCGGTGAAATCGATTCAAAATCGAAGGCTCCGCTTTATCAAATTGAGATTCCTGTGCGATAGAGACGTTTTTGGGGGCGAGCCTTCGCCCCTGCGGATGCTTCCTGCACGGAACCGAGGCTACTCGATTCGCACTCCGTCAACTCGCTTCAGATCGGCCAGCCGGATCAGGACAACTCGCTGCCGAGTATGGTCTTCGATTGTTGTTCGGAAGAAGCGCGTCCCGAGCGAGTCCTGTGATTTCGGGGCAGCCGTCACAACAGCCAGTTCACCTAAGTTCAGGGATAGTTTGAACTTAAGCGGCAGTTGGCGTTCAACTTTTTGCGTGTTGCGGAATTCCCAGCCATCCGGGGTCGGCACGTGCCTCATTTTCAGATCGCCATGGTGAACTTCCGGGGTCAATTCCAGTTGAACCCAGCCCTCTTGCAGTCGACTGGCCTTCAGTTTCAGGACCAAGCGGGCCTGCTGGTAGCTTTTCGCGACAGGTTCCGAATCGTCGACCGACGCTTCGTCAGGTTCTCGATACTCGCAGCCCTCCAGCCGCTCGCTCACCTGGATCTCGGTTTCCGCTCCGGAGGGCATTACC
>JAIXVG010000016.1 GCA_027483145.1 Planctomyces sp. | reverse complement strand
GGGCCGCTGCAAGCTGTTCGTGCTGGCCGGTGAACGCCGCCAACTGAGTCGCGGCGTTTGCCAACGCATCGGCCAGCTCTTTGGCCCGCAGCCGATCTCGGTCAAGTGCCCCCCTTTGAGCCGCGAGCCTGTCTGCCAGTTGCTGATGGTCAGATACGTCAACAATTCGCTGCTCAAAATGCTGCAAACTCAATGTCGCTTCAGCCAGTTTATCTGTCAGACCAGTCAGTTCCGTCTCTGTGGCTTGGCGGCGGGTCGCTAACAGCGTTCGCTGTTCGGCCAGTCTCACCAGGTCAGCGTCCAGTTCTTGCAGCCGCGACGTCTGGTACTGAATCGTGGCTTCGCGGGCGGCACTCGCTTCACGTGCACCTGCCAATTGCCTTTCAACCACATACAACTCTTCGTCGACGGAGGACAATAACTGATCGAACTCAGCCTCGCGGGATTCAATCTCTTTCTGCTTGTGACTCAGCTCATCGAGTTGCCTGCGCACCTGCTGCAACTCTTGTTCGATTCCCCCTAGCCGATACGTGATATGGCGGTGATCGTCAGCCGCCAGTCCCAGCCACCATCGCTTCAGATCGGTCGTTAACTCGCGGAACTTTGCAGCTTTCGCTGCCTGACTGCGCGTTGCGTTAAGCTGTGCTTCAACCTCATCAACAATATCAGTCAGCCGCAGCAGGTTCTGGCCAACGCGCTCCAGCTTTCGCTGAGCGTCGAGTTTCTTCGCCCGAAACTTGCTGATGCCTGCCGCTTCTTCAAATACACTCCGGCGAGCCGACGCATTCGCCTGCAGGATTTGATCAACTCGCCCCTGCTCGATAATGCTGTACGCTGCTGAACCTGCACCAGTCCCCAGGAAAAGGTCGCGAACGTCCTTAAGGCGAGCCGGTGCGCGATTGATCAGGTACTCGGAGTCCCCATTTCTCCAGATTCGGCGGCCAATATGCACTTCCGCCGAGTCGATCGGCAGTAGCTTGCTGGCATTATCGAACGTCAGGGTTGCTTCGGCGAAGGCACTCGCCTTTCGACCTGCAGCCCCGTTAAAGATGACATCAATCATCTCTTTGCCGCGCAGGCTTTTTGCGCTCTGATCGCCTAACAGCCACTTGAGTGCATCAACAACGTTGCTTTTGCCGCTGCCGTTCGGCCCCACCACGCAGGTGATTCCGGGCGCAAAGTCAAAGCTGGTCCGGTCGGCGAAGCTCTTAAAGCCGAACAATTCCAGTGACTTAAGCATACTGCACGTTTCACAGCCTTAAGGAAGGCACAAACCTGTTGAGTCATCGACCGGGCTGGCACAGTTGGCCAAGATCATTCATTGTCTTTGTTAGTAGCTCTTCCGCCGCTACGGAACCACTTCAAAATGGAGGGCTTTTCACCCTTCAAATACTTGTCCCCTTCATTGGCACTGGTGTCCGACGGAACACTCGCCTGTCCGCCGCCGCCAGCATCCTCCGTCGGGGTATTGCCCGAATCGGCACCTGTATCACCAACTGGAAACAAATTAGGAACATAGTTCGCTTTCCCGACCCGTGCCTTTTTGGACTTTCGCTTGGCGACGGGGACTCCTTCATCAAGTTCAGGTCGCTCGTAGTAACGACCCGCCTGGGGCAGGGCATCCAGCGCCATCCGCCCCTCAAAGTTATGTTGCCGGTCGGCCTCGGCCAGCATTTGAACAATGTCAGGATAGTTGGCCCCAAGTTCAGCAGCAGCTTCAATGACCTCAGCCACGTGCAGGCTGACTTCACGTTTCTGGTCTGGTTTCCCCGGTTCAAACCGCGCCACTGAAACCTTTTGCGAACCTGGCGGGGCGGTCACCATCACATGACTTCCGGCCGACACGTAAAGTGGAGTCGCAAATTCCTGCCTTGCACCAAACAGCACGACTTCAGGCCGCGTGTGCATTGTCACATGCACCATTGGCTCGCCGGTGGTCTCCAGTACATGCAGATAGTACTGGTTGTTTCGCAGCGGTATTCCGCGAATGAACGGCTCTTCCTTATCGGCCACCCACATCGCCCGGAAAGCGCCGTAGCGTGTTTCGGCACTCTTCTCATTCATCAATTCACGCAGCTTAAGCTGGGCTTCGGCATCATCAATCGTTGACAAAGCTGCCAAGGCAAAGACGCGAAACGCAGGCTCGTCTTTCGCCGCAGCCGCCAGGACCGGAATGCATTCATCATCATCCAGATAAGCCAGCGCGCAAGCTGCATAGAACTGGCATTCGGTGGTTGGGGCCTTGAGGCCTGTCTTTAACGTTGGGATCGCAGATGGACCAATCGCCTCCAGTTCCAGCGCCGCCTTTTCCGCTTTTTCTGGAATCAGCAGGTCTCTGGCCAGAGCTTGTAGCCGCACCCGCTGCGCAACCGCCGTCTCACGGAACGCAATGTGGCGAATGATCTGCAAATAGCGAGGGTAGTTATCCTTGTAACGGGGATGAACCTTTAGCACGATCTTTGTATCGGTCTTGGCCGTCGCCATTGGTTCTTTGATGCCATGCTTGTTGTAGTCGTGGAATCGCCGACCGATGGCTTCTGCGATACGCGTCGAGTTTCGAACGCTACGAAACTCGTTGCTCAGGTAAATCGAAAGCTCTCGTTCGCGAACAACGGTTCCCCCGCCCAGGACACGCCCTTTCTTCAGCAAAGCCAATTCATCTTTCTTGGCCCCTCCTGCGACGGCTCCAACCAAAATCGGCCCGACAGCCGAAGCGAAGACGTGTCCTTCAAGAACGCCGCGTCCAGGAACAAATGTCTGTTCGCCCAAGCGGGCACGCATCAGCCAGCCACCAGCCAAGCTGGTCGCCTGGGCACTTTCCGGCAGTGTCACATCGACATCAATCGTTTCTCCTTTGGCCATCAATGGCGGAAGGTAGGCCCTGACGACAACCAGGGCCGTATTGGGATCAGCCAGAAGCTTATTGGGGTTCTCAACCTTGTTCTTCTTCATGTCTTCTAATAGCAGGGTGCGGTACATCGACGGAGCAGGATCACCCCCGGTCCCGTTGAGCCCAACCACTAGACCAACACCTTCAATGACCACCGGGGATAGCCCGGCAAACGTGGTGTAGTCGCCAATCAGTGGCGTTTCGACCTTTGTCTGAAACTTGGAAGCAGGGCCGTCGTCTGCATCGTCGTCGTCGGCACCATACACGGCAGGCAACATTAGCATGATGGCCATGCTGGCGCAGGCCATTCCCCAAACCGCCCGATTTCGAGCCAGTCGGCCGACTTGCTGTAGCCATTGCGATTGTCGCATGATCACCCTTTGCCAAAACGAGGTCGCAATCGCTCCCCCGGTCAATTCCGTCTGGCCAGCTAAACGTCTTGGGCCAACGATTTCCAGAACCACTTAGTCGATTGCCGCAAACGATATGTCAGTCCAAAATTGAGGGTCAAGGTGAGCTTTTAACCGCGCGGCACTCCCAACTCCCCGCGGCAGCGGTTTCGTTTCCGCCCGCAGTCGTCTAACTGGGTAAACTAAGGAGCACTGGCGGAACCCAGTTGAAGGCCTACCATACAACTGAAATGATTATCGCAATCATGCCCGAACGCGTGGCAGCGATTGAACTTAACCCTGTCAGCCAAAGGCCTTTGACAGTGCCCTACAGTAATGAGTCCGACGGCATTCCCATTCCCCCCAGATCGCGGCTGGTCGTTGATTGGTTCTTGTGGTACCTCCGCGGGTATCTGAAGAAGCACTTTTCCGCGATTCGACTGGCAAAGCCGGGCCTCCCGGCAATTCCTGCCGGAGAGCCGATCATTGGCATCATGAATCACCCTGCCTGGTGGGATCCCATCTTCGGCCTGGTCATCATCCAGCACGGCCTGGCAAAATGGTCTCACTATGGAGCAATGGACCACGACGCTTTGGAAAGCTTCCAATTCTTCAAGCGTCTCGGATTCTTTGGGGTAGAACGGGGATCAGCTCGCGGCGCAGTACGATTTCTGAAGATCGCTCAGGCAATTCTCGATCAGCCCAGCAGCGCCGTATGGCTCACCCCACAGGGACGTTACGCCGACGCCAGAGAGCGGCCCGCAATACTCATGTCGGGGCTGTCACGACTGTTGGAAAAAACGAAGCGGGGCTATCTGCTGCCACTTGCCATCGAATACCCATTTTGGGACCAGCGACTGCCTGAAGGTCTGGCACTGTTCGGGGAACCCATTTCACTGGCCGACAACCCGGGCAATAGTCATGACTGGTGGCAAGAGACTGCAGCGAATGCGCTGATGGCTGCTCAAGACCGATTGGCCACCCTGGCCGTTCATCGCGACCCCAACGACTTTGAAACGCTCATCGCCGGAAAAACCGGCATGGCGACTGTCTATGGACCATGGCGTGCGATGATGGCCTGGTGGCGTGGCCACAGCCTCGAAGTGAATAACCCTGCTCCCGCAAAGCTTGACGAGATTCACCACGTTTCCCGAATGTAGTGTCTCGCGTCGATGGAACCTTATCTTTGTGTGCCACGGGCTTTGCCAGTGTCTTGATCTAAGAAACCGATCTCAAAGCTCTGCCGAGCCGACCATGCAAATGGTCAGGTTGTTTTCGTCACAGTTTCAAATGTCACAAATCCACAAACTCTCGAAGCGCTGAAAGCCTCCTATGCTGTTTTCGGTTCTAGCTGTTCTAGCCCTCCTGGCCAGCCTCTTGCCCGCTGGACTTTACTGGCAGAATCGACTGCTCTACCGCCGAGCGAGCGATTTGGCTTCCGGAAACGATACTCTCCGCGGCGTGTCGCTTCTCGTTCCCGCACGCAACGAAGCAGCTGGCATCTCCGATTCGGTCAATGCGGCCCTGCAAAGTGAGCAGATCGACCTGGAGGTCGTGGTCCTTGACGATCATTCGACCGATGGAACAGCCGAGATTGTCAGTCGGTTGTCCCAACGTGATCCGCGAGTCCGGCTCGAATCGGCTCCTCCACTTCCGGCGGGGTGGTGCGGTAAGCAGCACGCTTGCTTTGTTCTGGCGTCGCTGGC
>JAIXVG010000216.1 GCA_027483145.1 Planctomyces sp. | reverse complement strand
GTGCTCACCCGCAAACCGGGTAGCCGAGGAGTAGGTGCTGCTGTAGCAGCCAATCAGCCGACCTTGCTTCAGGTCCTTAATTGCCTTCGCATGAAACTGCGCAATCATCCCGCAGCCGACAATCCCAAACCCCAACTTTGCCATTACTCACTCTTGCTAAACGGAACGTAGAACGCCGAGAACGCCGATGGCATTCCTCACCTGCGCCATCTTAAAACGCCAAATTCACCGACCAACCCCGTCTTGATCTTTCCCTCAACTCTAAACCCCAAACCCTAAACCACCGGACTATCCGCAAACCGCACCCGCCGAATCTGCTTCTTCCCCACTCCAAAAATCAACCCATCAACCAGCCGCACTGCGCTTTTGCGATCTTCGATTTTCACCTTCTGACCACCTTCAATGATATAGACCGCCCCCTCACCAATCTTTCTAATGGCCTCACTGCTCGAACTGCAGACGCCGCTCGATACCAGCAAGTGACCAATCAGCATCTCATTCGTGGCCGATAAGTTTGGTTGTCCGCTGACCACCACAAACTCAGCAATTTCTTCGGGCAGCGCTCCGCCACTCACTTCGTTTTGCCACCGATTGGCTGCTTCAACTCCCGCTTCTGCCCCGTAATAAAACCCGATCACTTCCGTTGCCAGACGAATCTTCGCCTCTTTAGGGTGCCCTGTCAAAATCGCTTGAACATCGGGCAGGGGAACGGTCGTCAATAGCTCAAAGTACATTGGCAACACCGCATCTGGTAATTGCATGAACTTCTTCATCATCTCATAGGCCGACTCGCCGATGCCGATGTAATTCCCAAGGCTTTTCCCCATTCGACGTACACCATCAAGCCCCACCAAAATCGGAGACATTACACCAATTTGCTGATTGAGTCCTTGCATCGATTGCAGGTCGCGAGCCAGCATGAAACTATAAAGCTGTTCCGTTCCACCCAGCTCGATATCTGCCCGGATTTCAACCGAGTCCCACGCTTGCATCACGGGATACAGGCACTCGTGCAAATAGATCGGCACCGCGGCCGCATACCGCTTGGCAAAGTCATCCCGCGTTAGCAACTGGGCCACTGTCACTCGCCCGCACAGCCCCAAAATGTCTGAAAACGACATCTTGGCAAACCAGTCTCCATTGCGATGAATCTCCGCTTTGGACAGGTCAATCACTTTCCCCACCTGGGCCAGATAATCTTGGGCATTCGCCTCAACTTCATCTGTGGTCAGACGTTTGCTTCTTGCCTGATCCCGTCCGCTGGGGTCACCGACAAGCGCCGTATAGTTCCCGATAATGATGACCGCCTGGTGCCCCAGTTCCTGAAATTGCCGCAGCTTCCGCAGCGGAACTGTATGACCTAAGTGGACATCGATCCCCGTTGGGTCAATTCCATACTTAACTCGCAGCGGTGTTCCAGTCTGCCGACTCTTTTCCAGTTTTGTGGCCAGTTCCTCTTCGGGAACAATCTTCTCGACACCACGGCGGATGATCGCCAACTGATCTGCCACGGGGGGAAAAACTACCACCTGGACCGCCTAACGCTAGACTCGAAACCAACGGAGGGAATAACGGCGCTCTGTCGCCAGACACATCGGCCTCACTCGAAACCTCAAATGCCAAACGCAGACAACGGGGTGGGGGGAGTCGCTACTCGTCCCCGGCCGATACGCGAACGCTCAAGAACATAGCATTCAAGCGAAAAAAACGGCAGCCTAACCCAACAATCTCAGGTGCCCAAGCATCGCGCTCACAAGGCACAAACAGGCGAGCCTCGGGTGTCAACCCGAGGGTTATTCTCCTACTACGCTCCCTGCTGCATCACCCGAAACCCGGTCCACTCAGTTGCCGGGTGACCAATCCCCACCAATAAAAAAAGTAGTCGGCCGAAAGTGTAGGCGCTCGCCCGACGCCAGCCATACAACTGGAATCGGCTACACTTTCGACCGATCTACTCTTGGTGGACAAACAACGCCAAAACCGGCGGTTGGCTCACACACCAGCGCCTAGGCGCCAAGCGGTGATCATGCATAAGCCTCGGGTAGCGTCAGCTTGCTTTCTGGATGCCCCATCACCTCTTCAGCAGCGGGCGTGCCAACGCCACTTTTTTTCTTCACAAGCCTCAAAAAAACGATTCCAGCCACGATTTGGCCACTTTTCGACATTTCTCCTCACTGGCCAACCTTCAACCATGCCTAGGCAATGGGCAGAATTTGTCTATTCGCCATGCGAAGTCCTCATGCTCGGCCAAAATCTTGGCCCAAGCCACAGTTCGCGGGTTCGTTCGTGTTCCCCACAACAGGCCACTGTTCTCCGGTCCCGTTCCAGTTATGCTTACACCAGAAAATCGTTCCCTCCGAACAAGCATTGACCCCATAATCACTCCAACTTGAAACTGGCCGTGGTCGCAAGACCTGCTGGAAATCGATCGAACGCGAACAAGCACGAGCCTTTCATGTCACGAGAAACCTGGACGACCTACACCGGGCCTTCCCATTGGTACCAGCTCAAATTTCCTGCGGGCTGGAGTGCCGTCGAGCGCGAACACGTCGTCCTCCTGAGGCCCCCAGCCGGAAACGCCTCCCTCCAGGTTGGCGTCTTCTGGCATCAAACCCCGACCAGCCTGACCGCCCAAAAGTTCGCCCGGTTCCTTCGAACCCTTTTTCCTTCCCGCAGAAAAGTGCAAAACCTCCCCGTTCCCCTATCCGAGCACATCATCTTCTCTGCTCGGGGCGAAAGTCCCCTCAACCGGTCAACCGTCTGGTGGAAGCAATTCTTCCATCTCGGGGCCTGGCAAAAATGGAAGCTCTGGCTAGTGGGTCATGGCCAGATTTTGGTTTCAGCCGTTTACACAGCCGACCCCGACAGCGACCCCGAAGACGAAACCCTCGCCGGAGCTATCGTCTCGTCGATCTCGATTTCTGACGCCCCCTGCGACCCGGCCGAGCAGTTTGCTGACCAAGTCCTCCAGCGCTGCCGCCACCGGTTCCCCCACCGCGATTGCTCTCTCGGTGACAACCTGCAGCTCTATGTCGGGTCCTCGACCGTTAACCTCAACAACTTCTACCGGGCGTATGTCGATGCGCCAGGTCAGAAGGACGAAATCATCGTTAGCATTCTGACGACCCTGATGGAGATCCCCCGCTGGTCACGTGATCGGGCCAACTTAACCCTCGATGATGTCCGCAGCCGGATCATGCCCATGCTCATGCCCGAAGAGGCAGAGCAGGCCGAGAACCGCTCAATTGGAACCCCCTGGGTTGCAGGGTTGATGGTCGTTTATGTCGTTGATGAAGAAAACGCCTACTGGTTCATTCGCCCCGAACTCTTAGGCAACTGGAAGTTAACCGTCGCCGAACTACATGACATTGCCCTGGCCAATCTCGATCAGTATTTCGAACGTCAGCCCATGGAAGTCAGTGTGCTGGAAGGGGACATAGGCCCTCAGCTACTTCTGCCCGTCAAGCCCGATGCCTACAACTCGGCCAGGCTCCTCAGTCTGAAGTTCCAGGAAAACCTGCGTGGAGTACTGGGAAACGCTTTCGCCGTCGGCGTCCCCAACCGCGACTTTTTCGTGGCAGTCAGCCTCGGGTCAAACGAAGTCCTCACTCAAATACGCACTCGGGTCAGCACCGACTTCCAGCAGATGCACCACCCGCTGACCAAGCGCCTGCTGCTAGTGACCCCTGACGGCGTCAGCGAACTCTTGGAAGACGAGTCCGTCGAATAGCCAAAGTTCAGCCACTCTGTTCGATAGCCAATTCAGTGATGGCCCGATCAGCCATGACCGGCTTAGCCCTGGCTCCCGTTGGGTGCCACTGCTGGCTTGTCCAGCAGTGCGGTGTTGCGTCCCTACTCTCAAATGCTCGAGATGGTAACTGAGGCTCCACACGACACCCCTCTGGGTGACACCGGTTGGCTGTCTTCAGCCTATAGACGTGCCATCGGCACGAGAGGTCTTATCGAAACTTTCAGCTAACCCGGAGTGAAGGCGAACCCCGGCCGCCCGCCAACCCTCGTTCCATCGGGCGAGATTCCACTTCCAATCGGCATCCCATTATGCCACCCCATGCCATCTATTCTTGAAATCAAGGACTGCTAATCATGGGACAGAGTATCTTTCCAATCGATGACAAACTTGCCAGTTTCGGGCTTGAGTCACCTCGAGTGCCAACAAGGCGAATTGAATTACACCTCAAACTGTCGAACGATGGTGCCGAATCGCTACTAAAAGCGCTGTCATCTGTAAGCGAACGAAAGCGTAAGTCTACGATCGTCATTAACTGCGGGGAGTGTCCACCAAAGCGAACCCTTAAGTTCTTCAAACGAGTTGAGTTTCCGATTCCGCCTGTGGAGAGTGAGGGCGAAGAGTTAAAGTTTGAGTCAAAAGAGTCAGCCGCAAGCGTGACGCTGCCAAGATCATATCTCGCAACGGCCGTAGAAATGTCTCAATCCCTTCTTGCTGGAAACTCAGACGTTTCAATCGAGTTTGGTGACAAAATCCGTATTTGGGTTTGGGGAAATGGGCTTGGACCATGAAGCGGATAAAGCAACAACTTCGGAGCGAATTAAGTGATGCCGAAAGACTTAGCCAACTACATCCGATTTCATCCCGGCGGGGTGGCCCCGATATCCCTTTGGTGGTCCGGATTGCAGAGCAACAAGAGCTATAGAAGATTCGGAAAACTGACCACACAATCGAGGAATGAGCCGCCAAGCGACGCCCAAGCCCTTCAAGGTGACGGCCCCGGCTGCTTACTTTCTGTATACTTATCCTCTTCTGTTATCGTCCCACGAGCGACGCACTGATCGCCTTCATATAGCTCGAACGCTCGCCCCTCAATCAATGAGGAATGGGGAGCTTGCTGCACCAGAAAATGAACGCTGGCAATCCATCGATACTCTGTACTTGCTTGCTCATTCTTAACGACGACCAATGACCACGCACCATTTATCGGGGGCCACGGTTCGTCGGTGAACCGCATCACAGTCGCATAGGGAGGCATTCCAATTCCCAGCGGTGGCTTTGCACGCCCGCCTTGATCTTTGGCTATCCACTCGACAATCGCTCTCTTGCTCAACATGCGCAGTACCCCGCCTCCTGGGCAGCACCGACTGACTATCTTCAGCTTACCACCAGTGCCGTGGTGTTCGCACAGGCCTGCAGCTACAAGGTTGTGTCGTATACGAGGCGATTTGATCGCTGTTGAATGTCGGCAAGGCAAACACCACTGGCGGTCCAAAGCCACCGCCAGTGCCACCCGACGCCCGTTGGCGCTGCAATCGAGTAGATCAACAAATAGGATATACTAATGAAGTCGTGACCAGCCAAGAGGGAAGTAGAAATGCCGTGGCTCGATTTTGTTTGGACGGACTCTGCCCTGGAGAAGATCGAAGCGCGTCGAATCACCCAAGAGGACGTCGAATCGGTGATCATGACGGCGAAAGCGACCAAGAGCCGATCTGCTGACCGGCTGGTGGCGCAAGGACTGACCGAGAATGGCCGCTATTTGGTTTGCGTTTACGAGATGATCGACGACATCACCGTGATACCGGTCACTGCCTACGAACCGACGAAAGGTGAAAGGTAAAAATGAGTCTGCCAACCAAAGAGGAAATGGAGCAAAAAATTCGCGAAGCCGAAGCCGAGCTTCCTGAATTGCTGTTAGAGGCCGATCGCTGGGCGAAGGCGGAAGCCGAGCCTAGTTTCAGCGGTTGGGTGCGGTTTCACGTCAGGACAGCAAAGAGGCTGCTCCCTGTGATTCAACGTGATTCGGGCGTACCGAAAGATCAATTTCATGGTTTCATGGCTGGCGAAGTCGTGTTGACTTCGGAGCAGATCGACCAGCTTTTGCGATGCATCGGTATCGAGTTACCGCATCGTCCTGATGTCAAACGCCTTCCCCTTGTTTCTTAATCGTGATCGTTGTGCAAGTCCGTCGCCTCAGCACACTGTCACCCGAATTGGACGCTGCGATTGTTGAGCATTGTGAATCGTACAAGTTGAGCGTGTTTCAGTTTTTCAGCAGCCTGCTACGGCACCGGTGTCTCATCTGCGGATGGTGACGACTCCATCGCTGGAGCAGGGGCTGCGACCGGGGCTGGTCCTGCCATTGGGGGCGATGCAGATTGAAGAACCAACAGCACCCGCACCGGACGCTGTTGGGCTTCACCCCTTGCCGAATTCTTCTCGAACAGTCGGTTGACCGGTGCTTGGGTAAAGCGGTGCTGTGTCTCCTTCGGGATCATTTGCCCAGTTGGTAAACCAACAACTAAACCAGTTGGTAAACCAACCCCCAAGGCCCCGTTCCCCATCCCGTTGGCCGTATACGAGAACTGACGCAACTGGTCTCCATTGGCCAGCAGATCGTTCTGCTGACCCTCTACCGGTTGGCCTGGCGACGGCAGATCAAAGTCCATCCGTGTCTGCGAACCATACCCCACAGCCAGATCACGATTGCGGTTCATCACCAATAGCTCTTCGACCTCTTCCCGATTTGTTTTCTCGGCTTGTTCCTTGACGGTCGATTCATCGTGCTGCGCAATGCCAGTCCCTAACTCCGCCCGATTTTCAAGATCTGCCAAGTCTGTCTTGGGGCGACTTAGCTCAAGCGAATTCCCATCTGCGTCACCCCTCGCGGCAAAATCAAGTGGCTGCTCAATACTCGGCTTGGCCACTTGCGGCTTTCGAGCCGCTGGTCCGTTTGCTGCAGTTCCTCTTGCTCCCGAATCAGGTGACTCGGCAGATGGAGCGAATCTACCCCCGGCAGAACCCGCAAACGCCACGTCCTTCGACTTGGCTAGTAGGCCATTGACCGATTGCCGTTCCATCCCGTCCGCACCCGCCGATTCCTCAGCCAGCATTTTCCCGTTTTGCCACTGGCAAGGTCGTGCTTGATCATCCAGGACTGCGACCAGACGGCCGAGGTTCTCTACTAGAACAGGTTCCGAAATCAATCCGTTCGAGGGAACCGACGCGAGGGCCGGCGCTTCAGCTCGATCACGAAAGGCAGGAAACTCCTCCAGGACCTCAGCCTCAATGGGGGGGGCCAGGGCGACCGTTTCCAATAACTGCAGCCGCTGGGCCTCGTTAAACACTTCGACAACTTGCTGCTGCGGCGCTTCGAAGTATAAGACCGACATGCGACCATTACTAACCAGGCCCTGCTGCTCCGTATTCAAATAAACAGATCTCCGGTCTGTTTGACTGGCTGACGCGGTTTGCGGCTTTGGCTGTTGCGAAGAGAACTGCTGCCCGGGGATATCCTGCGGAACCACTGCGTTTAGCGCCAGCAGCACCTGAAGTTGGCCCGCTACCTCGGCGACATCAACCACGGTAGCGACCATCACTCCCACTTGCTGATCGTTGTTTTGCAAGTACGGAACAAATTCACCCAGTTGATAACCTGAAGCTGGCTGATCTCCTAGTCGGGCCTTGATTAACGCCGACAGGTTTTCGACCTCCGGCGACTCTGGCTGACTGGAATCTATTTCGGCAACCGCTGAAGCTGAATCGGGTTCTGACGCCAAGATGCGATCATCTGCTTGGCCTTTACCCAAACCCACGCTCGACGGCAAAGCACTCCCCTGACCGGCTGCTGGACCCACTGGCGACCGAGGAAGACTGCGCCCTGTCAGTGTCTTGCCAATTTCCTTCTTACCAGCACTCCTCATCGAGTCCGTAAGCTGCTCGTCACTCTTTTGTCGTTCCGAAGGTCCAACGTTGGAACTCCTCGCGGCAATCGAGGGACCATCGTCCGCGATTTGCTGCTTCAGCTCTTTATGAATTCGCTTCTCCGCCTGGAGACTAACATCAGCAATCACGCGGTATCTTGATAAAAGCTGCCGTGCGGGGGATTGACTGGGGCTATTGACCATCGCCAGTTGGTCACTCGCGGCAAAGTTCGTAACGCCATTGGCCAGAGCCGCTTTGGCATCAGACTGATGATCACTTGCCGAAGCAATCATCGGCATATTGCTTGCCGCCCCGGAAACCTCACCAAACTGATCTGACCGGCTGAATCCCACTGAATCATGCAACAAGACACTGCTGGATGGTCCACTCGCGACCGGACTATCTGCCGCCATAAAAAATTCGTTCGATTGGCCGACGACTGAAGAAGTCTCCTTGCCAATCGGGCCACCTAACTGGCCCACCATCCAAAGTCCCGCCAAGGCTGTGACTGTGCTCGCCAGTCCCGCAATTCGCCACTCACGTCGGAAGCTTCGGGATTTGTTTGTTTTTGCCGAAACAGCAGAGACTGACCGTTCGTCACGCTGTGTGGAAGCGGTTGCAATAATCGCCCGGCAGTCTAGCGCCGCAGCTTGCGGTGCGGGCATCGCACGCAGGGCGGCCGAAAGTCGGCGAAAGTCGGCTGCCAGTTCTTGTGCCGATGGGGAAGTGCGCAACAGTCCTTCGACCCAGGCCGCTTCATCAGCCGTCGTTTCACCGTCCAAATAGGCCGATAAGACTTCAGAGAAGTGTTCCGGCAATTCCTGTTGGGCGCTCATGCCCAGACCCCTTTAACGTTCAAACCGCCAAGTGTTGGCAAAGTGGCAAAATGTGGTTGATGAATCATTTCTCGCTCTCATACTTCATTGCTGTGCTCAAAATCGTCACGCCGTTCGTTGTGGTTCCAATTCAGCCTTAAGCAATCTCGCCAGAATCTCTTTGAGTTCAATCCGAGCTCGGTGAATGCGGCTGCGAATCGTTCCAACCGGACAACCCAAGGCTTCGGCGATCTCTTCGTACTTCAGGCCATCAATTTCTTTCAGAACCAAGGCTGCGCGAAATTCTTCCGTCAATCGATCGAGACCTCGGCGAACGAGGGCGAGTGTTTCCGATGTTTCCAGTTGTTGCTCTGGCATGGCAGCGACTCGTAAATCGGCCGGGTCCAATTCGCAATCGGCATGCAGTCCACCTAAGGAGTGAGTCTTGATGGTCCGCTTCCGTTTGGCCGAGGCGGCCGCATTCAAGGCTATTCGATACAACCAGGAGTAAAACGACGATTCCTTACGAAAGCTGGCGAGCGACTGATAGGCCTGAATAAATGCTTCCTGACAAATGTCCTGTGCGTCAACTTCTGAACCCAGTACATGCCACAGCGAGGCCTGCAGGCGTTTTTCGTAACGGCGCAGCAGGGCCTCGAAGGCGGGATGGTCTCCGGCCACGCAGCGATCGATCAAATCGTGGTCGTGCGGTTCTGCCACAACTAGTTTCAATGGAGTTTCAGAGGAGGCTGCAACCTAAGATGGCTGCAGCCGGGCAAAAGGTTCCGAAGATTTGCAACCAACCCCTTCGATTTCCAGGAGGATGTTGATGTGTCGGCTGTAAGTCTCTTTTTTGATTGTGGTTGCGGTTAGTAGACGTTGATCGGGTTCAAGGCTGCGCGGCGCCTGATTAAGTAGATGCAATAGGGAATTGCCGCCGAAAACAACAGCAGGCTGACCCACTGCGAAATCGTGAAGGTAGTGCCGAACTGCCCCAACTCGTCGCCGCGCAGAAACTCGATCAGGAACCGGGTGACGGGATAGATCAGCCAGACGATTGCCAAGATTTCGCCATTTTGTCGTCGATAGGGGAAGTAGAGGGTCGTCAGCCCGCACAGCAAGAACCCATCGATTGCGCTATAGAGCTGGGTGGGATGTAGCGGGAATGTTGCCGCAGACAGGGGATCGACAAAACCCGATTCGGCCAATGCATCAAAGGGGACGCTGCCGGAGGGGAAAGAAATCCCCCAGGGTAAATCGCAGCGATCACCATAGCAGCAGCCATTGAGGAAGCAGCCGATGCGGCCGAAGCCGATTCCCAGCATCAGCGAGGGCGCGATCACGTCAGCCATCAGAAGTGGGCTGAGCTTTTTCTTGTAACAGAAAACGAAGTAGGCAATCGCTCCGGTGATGATGCCGCCGTAAAGAACGAGGCCCCCATTAGAGAGATTGACCAGGGCAAACAGCCAGTCTAATCCGGTGCGGTCGCCAAAGACCCGGTCGTAATGTTGAATACAATAAAACAACCGGCAGCCGGTGACACCTGCCAGGAAGAGCCAGACGGCACAGTCCCAGATGAGTTCTTCTGGGAGGCCGATATCCTTGGCGCGGCGGGTCGCCAACCAGCCCGAGGTGATGAAGGCAATGAACAGCATGAACCCATAGCCAAAGATCGGGACACCTTGTGGCGCAAAGCCTGGGCCGAAGCGAGGGAGGAGAACAATCGCGGTGGCGATGGCCCCCCAAATTCCAAGCGACAGGGCATCGTCGGCTGTCGGCTTGCCTTTGCGTTCGGACCAAATCCAGGCGGCCTGGATGAGGCCAAACACGACCCAGGCCAGCAGGAGAAGGCCGATGCCAAAAATCGGGATCGTGACACCACCGATGGTCAGACCATCCCAGGGGATTCGGAGTAAGGTTTGTCGCATGGTTGTTTCCTAGCTGGCTGATTCAAGTCTGGCCAATGCAAGATGCTTGGTACTACTGCCACCCAAGTCATTCGAGTTTCAGAAGAAAAGGAGTGCAAGAACGGAATGACGACTTTTTCGGAATTTGGCCGAAACGGTTAGGAAGTTTTCAGAAGGCTGGGGGACGGAGAATCGCTTCGGGTGTCGTCTGGCTAATGGGTGTCGTGTAGAACCTTGGTTACGATCTGGAGTATTTAGCCTTTTGCGGAAGCTATAAATCGAATCCAGACACGAGCCAGATTAAGGCCACCGTAAGCGCGACTGGGATCCATAATGCAACCGCGAGCCCTACGGCAAGCTTGAACAGAAATGGGTAATCATACTTTTTCTGCTGCCGACTCACAGTCATTGATCCTTGGCAATTAGCTGCAAAGCTTACAACGGCTGCCAAGGTCCGAGAACAGCGTTATCGATGAGCCGCGTGGTGCCGACGCGGCCTGCTACCATCGCGACGACGACGGGCTGGGGGCTGGTCAGTGGCTCTAACGTTTCGACATCTGCGATAGAGGCGTAGCTGAGTTCGAGACCTGGCTCGGCAGCGAGGATTGCTTGCATGGCTGACATCAGCAGGGCAGGGTCTCGATCACCCTGATTCCAGTGCTGTTGGGCAGCTAGCAGACTTTTGGATAAGGCGAGGCCGCTGGCTCGTTCGGCATTTGAGAGATAGATATTGCGGCTCGACAGGGCCATGCCATCGGGATCTCGAACGATCGGGCAGACCTTCACCTGCGTCGGCATGTTAAGGTCCCGCACCATTTGCCGAATAAGGGTTTGCTGCTGGAAGTCTTTTTGGCCGAAATAGGCGATGTCGGCTCCAACCATGCCAAAAAGTTTGGCGACAACGGTCGTTACTCCATCGAAGTGAGTCGGGCGGGCAGCCCCTTCCCAGCGGGTCCCTAGTTCAGCCACATGGACAGTGGTCCGAAAGCCGGTAGGGTAGACATCGTGTACGGCAGGGTAGTAGACGACTTCGGCACCATGGTCATCGCAAATCTTCAGGTCAGCAGTCCGGGGCCGGGGATACTTGGTTAGGTCTTCGTGCGGGGCGAACTGAAGTGGATTGACAAAAATACTGACAACGGTGGCATGGTGATCAGCAACCGAGTGATCGATCAAGCTGGCATGCCCGGCATGAAGGGCACCCATTGTCGGGACAAACCCAATTGATCGCCGGGTGCTTCGCAGTTGAGAGACTGCTTGACGCAATTCAGGGACTGTTTCGACGACCAGCATGAGGGGTAGATCACCTGAGGGAAATGCGCTGCTTTCGGTTCTATTTGATTAGACGACCGTGGTGGTTCGTTGCAACTAGAAAATCAGGGACGTAGTTGACGCAACTCATTGCCACTGCTGGACATGCCAGCAGTGGTACCCGACAAATCAGCAGTGACAAACCACTCGCTGCGTCAATCATCCGCAGTTTAGTTTCTGATGGTGCGTTCACGATTGCAAACGATTCAACAAACCCGATCGGGCGGAGGGCATTAGCCGTCGGTTCGAATTTAACGATCACAACCGGACGCTAGCGCGTTTCGGCTCATATTGAGAGGGCCACTCGACGCGGTGAATAGAGGTTAATGGGAAGTTGATGATTGATGCCGAGTCTCTACCGGTTATGCTCCAGCTGCCGCTACGGTCCGGCCCATTTGGGCGAGTCACGGGTGTTAACCCGTGGGTGCTTAGCAGCGTGATTTGGAGGTGATCATCGTTTGGGAGAACCCTTGGCCTTACGTCCCAGGCCCGCCTCAGATGATGCCGGTGCAGTGGGCGATATGAATTTGTGGTTGCGTCCGCAGCGTTATGTTGGCGTGGGATGGTCCGCGGAGCAAACCCTACGGGAAGGCGTAGGCGGGGTTCTTGGGGTCGAAATCTTTATCGGTCAGGCCGGGATTCACCTTCAGATTGGTGTAGGTGTACTCTTCCATCCGGGGGGGCTCTTTGTCGCCAGGATTCATGAAGCCGAACTGCTCGACTCGAACGGGTAGATTGGACTGTTTTTCGATGTAGAGGCGGGTCATGCTGAATTTGAACTCTTTGCGTGGCTGGGGGTGGCTTGACTCAATGACCTGGCAGGCCAGGTCTTTCCCCAGTTTGGCATTGGGATAGTACTTGACGTCGCATTCGCCGAACTTGGACTCTTGTTCCCACTGAGCAATGATCATATCGAGAAGCTTGTGGAGACCCAGGTTGGTAATGGGATAGCGGTTATCTTCCATGGCGTCAGGGCCATTGATATCGAGTTTGACCGTACCAACGATGGCTTTGAAGCCTGTCTCGTGGGCTAAAAGCTGGTTGTTGTTGCGGCCTTGAACGAAGATCACCTCGCGCCCGGCGTTGGGCTGGATAAACTTCATGTAGACACTAAAGGGTTCTCTGC
>JAIXVG010000525.1 GCA_027483145.1 Planctomyces sp. | reverse complement strand
CTGCAGTAACAGGTCTCGCGGCTGGCAGGACCGAAACGGCCGATTGACCGCGTGATAGTGGGTACTTATTAGATGATCGACAGCCGCCTCATTGTATTGAAAGCCCAGATGCGGGCTGAGCCGCTGCATAATGCCCCGAAACTCGGCCTCGGTTGGGTCGGGGACTTCAATCTTGTAGGGAATGCGGCGCAGAAAAGCTCCGTCGACCAGATCCTTCGGTTCGAGGTTGGTCGAGAAGATAATCAATTGATCGAAAGGGACTTGAATCTTCTTCCCGCTGGGCAGGTTCAAAAAGTCGTAGCGTTTTTCAAGTGGGACAATCCAGCGATTGAGAAGCTCGGTCACTGGCATTCTTTGCCGCCCAAAGTCATCAATCACAAACGTGCCGCAGTTGCTTTTCAGTTGCAGAGGTGCTTCGCAGATTTTGGTGGTCATGTTTTGGGTGACCTCTAACTGGTCCATCGTCAGCTCACCACCGGCGATAATCGTGGGACGCACGATCTTCACCCATCGCTGATCGATCCCTGAGAGGTCAAAGATTCCCTCTTGTGCTTGAGCTTCAACTTCCTCATGCATGCCAGGGTCAAAGATCCGAATGATGTCACCATCAACACCCAAAGCACGGGGAATCCAGATGTGACTGCCAAAGCACCGCGTGATTCGTTCGGCGATACTGGTTTTTCCGTTACCCGGCTCACCAAACAAAAACATCCCGCGGCCCGAGTTGATGGCAGGGCCCAGTCGGCCAAACATTTCGCGGCTGATTAGCAGGTCGCTGAAGGCTTTTTCGAGGTCGACCGGTGTTGCATGCTGATGAGCGATGCTTTGAGCCTTCATCGCGGCCAGGTAATCGTTCAGAGTCACTGGGGCTGCGCCGCAATAGGTGCATTCTTCGTTGTATCGGCGAGCCCGATCGCGACCTAAATCGGTGATCGAGAACTCGTAGTCTCCCATCTCAACGGCGTTACGGTACGCAACCAGTTGTTCTTGTTTCAGTTGCTTCAGGACAGGATCAACAAGCCCATAGGGGAGCCTGACCTGTCCCGCAACTAAGCGGCCACTCGCGGTTCCGCGCAGTAACAGGAACTTGAGGATCAAGCGCTCGACACTGTCGAATGACAGGCCCGCTGCCTCCAGTGAGGCTGGCTCTTGGGGAACAAAGTCTTTCACTTCCGACGGCTTAGGGCCTAGCAGCTTCTGCACCCGATCAAACACTTGGGCTAGCCCCGCGTTTGGCTCGGTCCCGTCCGCTGCTGGCGCGGCCGGTACAGCGGGGGATGGGGGAGGCAGTTTCTCGGCCACTGGTGCTGGATGGGTGGGGGCCGATGGAGCGGGGTGCATTACTGCAGCGGAAGGTGTTGGTTCGGCTGCCGAAGAAGTAGATGCCTGGCTTAGCTTCGATGGACCAGGCCGCCGCCTCGCAACAGTCTCTTTGGCCTGCTGAGTGAGCTGTTTCAGCAGTTCATCAACGGCCAGCTTGCTCGTGCCAGCAGATGGTGTCGAAGCTTGAGACATGGGGAAGCATTTCTCGAAATCTGGTAAGCACCCTAAGGGGAACATAGCTCAGCGATGGAGCATGTCAACCTGCCATTACAATCATTACAGGCATCAGATTTGAATTTTGCAGCGAAACCGTGCACGATATGAATTGACGGTCGTTGAATTCCGGGGTGAATTACCATCTTTGTTCACTCGCTTTTTTCTCTCTTCCAGCAAACACAACTCGTTCTGCTAAGCCTTCGCATTGTTGCGGCTCAACTTCCGCGCGGCTCGCTGATTTGGTCGGGCCATCGTGCTTCCGGGTTGGGTGCTTTATTAATCACCCTCACTGTCACGCTCAACCTGCTGCAGTCGCCGCCTATTTGACGGCATCGCCTGCCGCAGGTATGAGAGGGGAGACTTCATCGATGAAGAACATTCCAGTTGTCTTGATTACAGGAGCTGCACAAGGGATTGGCGCCGGCTGCGCACGTGTTTTTCACCAGGCTGGATGGAATGTGATCATTGTCGATATCGACCGCGAGCGCGGCGAAGAGTTATCCGAGCGGTTCAATGGAGACCGGCCAGAGAGTGCCGTCTTCTTATTTTGCGATGTGGCCGCCCTCGATTCTCTGCAGGCTCTCGTTGGGGACTGCGAGCAATGGTTTGGACGGCTCGATTGTCTCGTCAACAACGCCGGGATTCATCCTCCAGCCACACCGACAGTTGAAATGTCGCTGGCTGAAGTCGAGCGAGTGTTGCGAGTCAATTTTCTCAGCACGTTCGCCGGATGTCAGGCCGCTATTCCACTCCTTTGCAAAACTCATGGGACGATTGTCAACATTTCAAGCATGACAGCCGTCCTTGGTCAGCATCAGTCGGTAGCCTACTCAGCCAGCAAGGGTGCCCAGGTTTCACTAACCAAGTCGCTGGCGATTGAACTGGGGCCGCTGGGGGTGCGGGTGAATGCCGTTCTTCCCAGTAACATCGATACTCCTCTGATGCATAGTTGGGCCAACAGTTTGCCCGACCCAGCCAGTGCGTTAGATCGCGTGGCGCAGTTGCAAGTATTGGGACGTATGGGGACCGCTGACGAAATTGGGCATATCGCCTTTTTTCTGGCTAGCCCAGCCTCCAGTTTCATCACAGGCCAGGCGATTGAGGCCGAAGGGGGAGCAAGCCTCGATTATTAACCGGGCGAGTTTGCCAGAGCGGGCCATAGTAAAGACTGAATTCTTGTGGAGTCGGATTTAGCGGTCAAACCCGAGTCCAGACGCGACACCTGGCCCTCATGCGCACTACAATCATCGATCTCGCAAAGTGGTTCGGTCAGTCGACCGGCCACGAGCACAATTGCTTTGTTTCAGGACATTTGACCGCATGGAACTTCCGCTCCGTTTCAAACGCCTCATGACGGTTCGAACCGAAGTCGAAGGAGCGATCATTGTGGGACTGTTAACCGACCATGGCATCGAGGCCCAGGCGGTCGGAGGCAACTTGGCTGGATTCAGGGCCGAAGTGCCAGCGATGGTTCAGGTGCTGGTTGCTGAAACCCAAGTTGAGTTGGCCCAGGAAATCATCAGCGAAGCCAGGCGGGCCAGTGCAGCACTGGAAACCCAGTCAGGCGATTTCGATGACGACACCGACTAACTGTTGAAGCCATCCACGTGGCGGTACCAGAGTACAAGACCCCCGTGATTGCTGATGATCACCCACCGCGCCATGTGCTCCTAACACTGCGACCAGCAAGCAATGGCTCGCAATGATCTGCGCTCCGTCCAATAGCAGTCTTCACGCGAGCCTGGGACGTGTGTCCCAGGGTTCTGCATGATGCAACGCGGCATTATTGTTCCGAAAACAAGGGCGAACCCACAGTCGTTGGGATCATGGCTCGCCAATCGTTCCCGGACCACTTGCTAGACGACGTGCCACTACCACCCAAAACGGCAGCGCCATCTTCCTATCGGACATGGTCGGAGCGACCCGCGAGCTGATCATTAGACCAGGCCAGCTTCACCCTACGCGACTGGAATCGCTTTCGCGAGATCGAGGCCGTTGAAGGTTGAAGCACTGGCGTTGGTGTATGATCCCATGGTTGGGACCAATAGCAATTCACCGATTTCGAGGTCAGGCAGGTCCTGGTCGCGGCAGACGACATCCGTCGAATCGCAAGTCGGGCCAGCAACCACGCAGGGGTATGTCGGACGGAAATCAGCATCTTCTGCCAAAATCGGGAAGTCGGTGTGGTCGTAGACTTTCCCCGAGAACGAGCCGTAAAGCCCGTCGTCGATGATGTACTGGGTTGAACCATTCGGACGAACCGACTTCCCCAGCACCGCTGTGACCAGAGTTGTCGTATCAGCCGAAATCACACGGCCTGGCTCGGCGATCACACGGATATTGAGATCACCAAAGTGAGTCTGCAGCGAGCGGTTCACCACAGCGCAGTAGTCTTCCAGTGTGAGAACCGACTCGCGATATGGAGCAGGCATTCCGCCACCGATATCAAGGACTTCCAGCTCAATTCCTTCGTCGCGTGCCCCGTCGAAGATTTCGCGAACGCGGCTAAGGGCCACGTCGTAATCATCTGGTGACAAAGTCTGAGATCCAACGTGGAAGGCAATCCCGCGAATGTTCATCCCCAGGTCGCGGGCCTGACACAGCAGCGAAACAGCTTCCGAAGCGGCGCAACCAAACTTGGCCGATAGATTAATCATGCTCGACTGCGACGTCATGGCGACACGCAATAGCAGGTTGACGTCTGGAGTATGCTTGGCCATCTTCTTCAGTTCGACGGCGTTGTCGTAAACAAACCACCGCAGACCCGTCTCGTAGCAGGTCATCAGGTTATCGATGGTCTTGCAAGGGTGGGTGTGAAGCATCTGGTCTGGAGTAAACCCGGCAGCCAGAGCCGCCTTCAGTTCACCAACCGAGCAAACATCGACCGAGCAGCCGGCCCGGTGGAGAGTCTTCAGGATGGTTGCATCTGGATTCGACTTGGCGGCGTAGAAAAACTCGACCCCTGGCAGGCCATTCACCAGCTCGTAGTAGTTGTGCTCAACGGCCGACCGGGAGACGCACAAGAGGGGCGTGCCGAACTCGGCAGCCAACATCTTGGCTTGGTCAAAAGAAATATTTGGGGCAGCGTGACGGCGGAGAACTGCTTCCGAACCAACGCGGTCTTCGATGATTGTCGCCATGTGTCTACACTCTCTCTATGTAAAGGCCGGGGGAATGCATCCCATTCCGGACAAAATGCGAAACCGCTCAACTCCAAGGACCCAAAGGTAAAATCCAATGAAGGACTTCGGGTGTGGACCACAGTCCACGGAGTGAACAGAAAAGAAACGCGAACCCACTCAACGCTGACGGAACGCGACCGAATTTAACCCCGCCGGCTACGGGCAGAGGGTATCAGCGCTTGAGGAGCGGAGTGCGCGAAAGAAGACCAAGCGAGCCATCAGCCGTCATCGAATGAACGCAGCCGGCGAGGCATAAACGCTTTGAAAGTCCACCAATTTCGCGAGAGTGACCAAAGAAACCCAGATAGCTGCTAAAGCCACCTGCTTCATTACGTGCGGAACAGACGAATAACCCGGTCACTGCGGCAGCCGCCCAGACCTGCAAGGTCTTGAAGCGCATTGCCAGCGGCCGAAATTCTCTGCCCCGCATCAAATGTTTGATCTCATCAGTCATAGCGATGTGTGTAATCCGTAAGGAAAACTGACACCATACAAGTCGGGAAGTCTATCGTCGTCTCTGGGACAATCCAAGAGATCATTTAGAAAAATTCACAGACTGACCAATTCTCAACTGCTATCGATCGGAAGAATAAGCCGATGGGTCGCAACCTTTTTGCCAGTTGGCCCGAATTTTTCGCTTCTCAGTCCGACTCGTCCCGACCACCGATCACCTTATACGCAGGTTTGGCTCGGCCGGATGAGTCGAATCAGTCGTCGATTGGACTGTTTGCCAACTTTCGGCTGAGGTAGTCTGCTGGAGTGAGCCAGTTGCGAACTTCAAGGAGGAAACTCCGCTAGTCATTCGCTGCTGCACGACCTGTAAAACGCCGTCTGATGAGTCGCTCTATGAGCCGGTCCCTCTCGCATTCCACTCCTACCGAACGATTGCAGCGGTTGTCGTTGCAACTCGGCTCGTACGGTCTGGCGTGCGTGTTGGTATTGCTCATCGCTACCCCGATGCTCGCCGCCGAACCGACTCTTCCCGAAACAACTATTCGGTACTTCAGCGCTCTGAAGGAGCTAGGCTGGTTTTCGTTGGCCGAGCATTACGCATTACAGCGGCTGGCAGACCCGACCCTTGAAGACGACCTGCGTTGGCCACTGACGCTCGAAGTAGTGGCTGTACTGGTCGACCATGCACGCCAAACGCCGCTGTCAGCCGATCGGGACGATTTGCTCGAGAAAAGTGCAGAGCTTTTGCAGCTAAAGGGGCTGGCTGATTCCACGACTCGGCGGTTGCGGGTCCAACTTGAACTGACGCGGATCGCCATCGCCTCGTCGCAGGGAGCACTCGACGATTGGCTGGCAAATGGCGGGGATGCTGCTTTCCCCCGGCAACTCGCCGCTGCAAATCAGCGTTGGACCGAATGGGAACAACTGGCCGCCAAAACCAACAGCGGCCCCCAGAAGCTCGACCGCCAACTGCGGCAGGTCTCCGAAGAAATTCGGATGTTGCTGGCAGCAAGCCTGCTCGACGCCGCCGAGCTGGGGGAAATGGCCCTGACAAATGCCACCCGAGCCGAGCGATCTGGCTGGGTAGTGCAGGCCGCTAAGCTGCTGAAAGGCTCGGTTGTGGCCGACCGGGATAGCCAGTTGGCGACAACTCACCTGTTATTGCAATTGCGGCTGACTCGCCACCACGGCGAGCACTCAATCGCTAAGGGGATTGCCGACCAGTTGCAAAAGCCCGATCGCCAGCTGGGACCGCCGGAAACTGAATGGCTGGCCTGCGAGCGGGTGGCCCTCCTGCAGGCCGATCAGAAATGGCTCGATGGGGCCAAGGTCTTCGCCGAGTTTCGCAAATCCGGTGGAACCCCCACCAGCCGATTATGGGGACTGCATGCCAACACGCTCGATGAATTAGCAAGCCTGGCGCGCCTCCAAAGTCGACTTTCCCTTGCCGACGAACTTCAAACGGAAGCCGACAAAGCGAGTCTAGCTTGCCAGCAGCTGGGGCCTCCCCGCTATTGGTATGCACTCAACCGGAAACGCGAACAACGTCAGGTCTTGGGCGAAGTTTCGGCAACGGACCGGGCAGCCTTGCTCAAGTGTTGGTCGCTGATCCAACAGAAGAACTGGGCCGCTGCAGCAGCCGAACTCGAATTGCTGACAAAGGCCAATCGAAGTGGCAACGTGCAGCGGTTGAGGCAATTGTACGTCGATGGCCTCATCGGCGAGCAGCGCTGGCAAGAGGCCGCTCAGGGGCTGGAAACAATTGCTGCACAAGCCACGTCAGCCGAGGAAGCACTCGCCGCATCGATTCAGCGGATTCGCTGCTTGGGGAAAAGCATCGAGCAGACCACAACAGTCGAAGCGGCCGCCAAGTACCGGTCAGCCCTGGAAACCGTTCTGGCCTCCTCGGCAACGCCTGGGACAACATCCGTCCTCGCTTCCGAGAACAGTGAACTATGGGAAATCCATTATCGCTATGGCTGTCTGTTGCTCGCCAATGGCCAAGGGGGGCAGGCCAGAGGCTATCTCACGCCAATTCCCCCCAATAGCACGTTCTATGAGCCAGCCGCCCTCGCTCTGGTTCGCTCGCTCGTTATTGGCAATGGGGATACTGCTGCAGCTCTCAAGATAACCGAGCCGATGATCGCTCGAATCCTGGAAGCGGGTCGTCCCGGAAACCACATCACCGCCGAATTGGCGATCACGCTCTTGGAAACGGATGAGACCCAGCCGGTACTCAATGCTGACCAGCGAACCTCCCTCTTGCTGTGGTTGGAAGACCACGTGCCACTGGCAGCTGACTTGGCCTGGCCAAAGGGTTTGCTTGTGCGAATCGGGCCGCTGCGCTTAACCGGACTGGTTAGCCGCGGAAAATGGCAGGAGGCAAACGAGGCCTGGTCAACTTCGACTCCTTCAACCGAGGCTCAGCTTCGTCAACTCTTGCAAGTCGCCGACTCACGTCTGACGGCTCATCGTGAAGAACTATCAATCGCTCAGCCATTTGGCCAGGTCTTGGTCTCAACCGCGGAGTCGCTCCTCGGCCAAATCGACTCACCGAAATCGGGTAAGCTTGCCCTCAGCGCTGGTCGCTTTTGCTATTTGATGGCCGAGCCTGCCCGTGGCCTTGCGGTGTTAGAGCGAATTGAGCCGCACGCCTCACCTGCCGAGATCGATGCCATCATCGATCTGCTGATTGGGCAACAATCGGTTAGCGACAAACCTGATCTTGCCACATGGCAACTCGTCCTCAAGCTGGCCGAGCGGAGGGAAGCCCAGCTTCCCCAGGGAAGCGATCAATGGTTAGCGAAGCGCTATCACCGCATCCAATCGCTAGCCGGTTTATCGCGACCGGTTGAAGCCAAAAAACTCTTTGACATTAGCCGCGTCCTCTACGGCAAGAAGATGCAACCCGCTACCAAGACTAAATGGGACGAACTTGCTGTTCAGCTTCAAGAAGGCAAATAGAGCCACATCTCAACAAGTACCCGCCTAATTGACTAACGCCGCACCCGATTCCCGTTCGGCTTCGAGGCGGTTAGCGGTCGCCGAGAGATCTCCTGCCAATGGCGGATATCAATCTCGTATGGCCCGTGAGGCTGGTCGAAACTGCCAAACTCAGCCAGATATTTGGTCAATCGCGAGAGCTTTTGATTAGCCGTCAGTTCTCCCGGTTGCCCCGTCCCTGGTGCTCGCCCCCACAAGATTTTTGATCCGCCGGTTGATACTAGCTCGAAGACCATCTGCGTCGGATCTGGATTCGAACTCATTGGCCGGGGAGCAACGATCGCCGCCAGCTCTAGTTTCTTCCAACGGGCTTCGAGGACTTCCGCCAATCGAGCGGCTGCCAACACGGTTGCATCACCCCACGCGGTTCCTGGAACGCCGGCCGGGTTGGAAAGCACGTTTCGAATGATTGGAAGCTGAGTCTTAATTGAACTGGGAAAGTCCCGCGGCGGCAGCAGGATGCCGTCCGCATCAACCACATGAAACCCTTCCGTTACTTCCACCAGGGCAACCGGGCGACGGTACTCTAATTGAACATCCATCGCTGCCGGAAACGCTTTTTTTACCTGCACCACGCGCGACACCCATGGATGAGCCGCAAAAGCCTCAGCCACATCGGCGGTCAGATTGCTGTCGAGTAACGACAAATCCTCTTTCCAACCCGCCAACCGCTGCACCTGCCCAACTAAATCGACCGGTACAAACTTGGGTGGTGGATTAATGTGAATTTTGGCAACTGGCAGCCGGTACTCAGGCCGCTCTGCCAATTTGGGAAGCTTGGCCAGCCACTGCGGCAAAAAGACCGGGATCGCTGCCAGGGCAGCCAATACAATCAATAACCTTGGTTGAAACAAAGCCCGCAACCCGGTGGCGGGCGCAGCCTCTACGATCTCGACTGCCGGAGGGGCGGGTTTAACAACAGGCTCTCGTGGAACTCGGGCCATAAGGTTGGTTCAACGGTAAAGGAATCAATCGTTGTTGATTTTGGGAGGCCGTTGGCAACGTCCGATCTCTTTTTGTTGCCATGTACCGTCAGACGCCCGATACCTCACCCGGTATCAGCCACTACTCTTTTCGGCCGAATCGGCTGCTGTTGCCCAGTCGAAGGGGGCGATCGCTACATTTGGTCTGCTCGAACGGCCGTGCCACCTTGAGAACCTGCATTCTGAGCAAGTTGCTGCTCGCTTACGCGATTTCATTGAAGCCGTTAAGCCACCACGTCTGCCCGAACGGCAAACTCATTCAATCTGGTTCCGGCTCTACTTTGCAAGACCGCGTTCGATCGCCAAATCGACCGACACGCTCGCATCATCCCTTGCCTGCAGAATATGCGGCTTCGGCAAGAAATGCCGATCAGGTCGAGTAAATGGCTGACCGCTGAGGGCCGACAGGATCGTCAGTTCGCACAAATGCCCCAGCGAAATCCCCAGGGCCGCCGCAGCTTTAGGAACCAGACTGTGATCGGTCAGCCCCGGAATCGTGTTGACTTCCAGCACAAACGGCTGGCCAGCCGCATTACAGCGAATATCCACTCGCACCAGCCCGCCGGTTCCCAACGCAATGCCGGCTTGTTGGGCCAGCTCAACAACTGCTTCAGCCAGCGGAGCCTGTTCATCAATCTGATATGTCGTTGAGTCTGCTTCGTACTTGGCGTGATAGTCAAAGACGGGCTGCGCATAGCCAATCCGAATGGGTGGGAGCGCAAACGAATCAATCAGGCCAACTGTCCATTCATCCCCCAGCAAGGCCTGCTCTACCAGAGCGTACTCACCCAGGCTAAACGCAGCCGCAACGGCTGGGGCCAATTGGTCTGCTGTTTCCACCAGAGTGACCCCCAGACTCGACCCCTGTGCGTCGGGCTTAACAACCACCGGATAGCCCAGCGTTTCAACTTTTGCCCGCTGACTGCTCGCCATATCACGGCGATACAACAGGACCGCACCAGCCGTGGCAACACCAGCCTGGATAAATCGTTGTTTCGAATGCCATTTACTGAAGGCGACTTCCGATGCCATCGCCGAGCTGCCGGTGTAAAGAACCCCCGCGCGATCGAGGATCCGCTGCACTTGGCCATCCTCTCCGAACTCTCCATGCAGGGCCAGAAACGCAATATCAAACTGCCGCCAATCAACCCCCACCAGATCGACAATCGCCGGATCAATCGGCAAAACGATATGCCCCAACTGCTGCAGGGCATAAGTCACGGCAGTGCCACTTTTCAGGCTGATGGCCCGCTCAGGCGAATCGCCACCTGCCAGCACCGCCACGCGAAGCGGGAAGAGATCAGCCGGAGCATGGTTCGCCCCCGGATGATCTGCTCGTGCAGCCTGAAATGTCCTCCCTGCATCCACAAGCGTGCCTTCCTGTGCGGGCTAATAACATCCTGTCGTGGCAATCGCTGACCGGCAATTGATCTTTCAGTGCCGATACCACACGCTTTGCCGTCGATTTGCATTCAAGCCATTGCAACGTCACGGTCAAAATTTTGCGTGCCACCAGCGTTGCCAGTGCGCTGTAAGCTGAGTGTTCATTCAGCAATGGGTTGGCCGAGCCAAGCGCACCCAACCGACATTCTAAAGCGTAACAATGCACAGACAGCACGAAACCACGGTCGCACGATACGCCTCGTCCCTTATCCGCCAATTTCGGCTTATACTTTATAGTGGCATAAATGCCGCCTCACCAGCCCGAAGTTCGCCAAAAGGATTGGCAATCGCTGCAGCCAATTTGGGCACGATTGGGGAACACCTGACGATTCAATGGCGTTCTTTTTCAGTTTGAAGCAGTAAGACCCCAATAGCCTGGCGTTATTTCGCCGGTATCGGCCGGGCCAGCGCCAGCTTCTCTGGCTGGCAAACAAAAAGTTGCAGCCGCGTCAGACCATGCTCATGAGCCACAACCTGCACCGTTCCGTCAAACACAGCCTTCCACCGCGATTGCATTGCTGCTCTATGCTCGGCAGCCTGGGCATCAACTTGCGGGTCAAAGTTAGCCACGGCACCCGCTGTGGACAGGGCGTCATCTTTCGCTTGCCACATCACGCGAGGAAAGTATCGCATCACGTACCACTGACACGATTCGGGCAAGGCCATTTCTGGTTGAAGAACCGCCAGACCCTTTCCTTCGGGCATTGCTTCAGCCAGCCGCTGCAATTGCCGACGAACCAGCAGATCCCCTTTTGTTTTGTAGGGCTTTATCCAGTCAATCATCATTCCGACTGCCGCCAATGCCAACAGTCCATAAACCGTTCGTTGCAGCGCCAGCCCGCGAGGAATTCGCGGTCGTAGCCAATTCAGAACGACCATCACTCCCGAACCCGCAAATATCGCGATAATCGGCGCGAGATGCATCGAGGTGCGGGCACTGACACCATAGGGGTATCGGTGAAAACAGGCCGCAATAAAGGTTAGCGCAAATGGAACCAATAGAAGCGCTAGTTTTTGTGGAGGCAGCCGTTTTCGCTCAGCCCAGATCCCCAGCATAAACAGTCCAAAGGTCACGATGCTTCCGCCGTTCTTGGCCCCAATCGGATGAGCAAACAAGTTTCCGGTGTGAATCGAGATCAACCAGCCAGGCCATTCAACCAGGTTCGCGGGTGGAAAGGCTTCAGCCCAACAGTAAAGCATCACTGCCCGGTGCTCTGCATATTGAATGCGGGCCGAAACGGAGTAAACAAGCAGGAACCAGCCGCAGACTGCTGCACCCAGCATCAAAGTAGTTGACCATGCCCCCTCCCGTCGGGCAGCAGCGATCCCTATCGCAGTCACTGCTGCCCCTGCCACAAATACTGTGGGAAACGAGGCAAAAAATGCAATGGGAAGAAACGCAATCAGCCACCACTCTGGCCTTTTAACCATCGGTTGCTTGCCAGACTCAAACCGGTTGACTGGCAGGGTGCGGTCGCGTTGGTCGTGATCGCGTTCCTTCAGGACCAGGGCCGTTAGCCCCAGGAGACAGCTGCTGATCAGCAGGTCAATCCCGTATGGTTTGAGTTCAACGGTATGCCGCACGCTGTAGTAGCCGACTGCCACGATGCCCGTAGCAATGACTGCAGCGGCGGGCCGCACGAAAAGTCGGGTCACTTGCGTAAAAACGATGAGGCCAGCCGTTCCTAAAACAAGCGGCCCCACACGCAGCGCCCACTCCGACGTCCCGAGGAATTGCAAGGCCAGCCATTCCATCAGCAGAAACAGCATCGGCGCGACCTGCCCGCTACTGAGTGGTTCAAGCAGGCTTTCGGGTAGTGTGCGATGCAGCAGATTGACCGCGACCGCCGCCTCGTCTCCCCAAAGCGGAGTCCCCAGTCCAAATCGAAATAGCCGCCAGCAAACCCCAACTGCTAGCAGCAGCGTCAGCGACACCGACAGCAACTGGCGACCAGCCGCCAGAGGATTGGCAGGGCGAATTCTCGTGAAGCCAATGCGACCGGGCAGCCAACCCTTCATCGACGATGCCCCCGGTCTTGGTAAGAACCCGTTTTTCAAAAACAAGAGTCTGGCAGGCGCTGCTTCCAGCCGCCGTTCGCCTCGCTCGGTGAGGATATGTTTCCCCTCAATTCAACTGTTTGACGGGATGAACAAGTTGCTCGGAATGCCTGAGAAATGACTTGCAGCTGGTTGTGTTAAAAGGGAACGGACAACCAGTCAAGACGAACTTTGGCCAAACCCGGTCCCTGAGAGCATCGCGAGCCAGTTTGGGTCAAGGCCAGCAGCCAAAAACCGCCTGAATATCATCGCCAAACCAGATATTCGTGCCAAATCAGACCGACGACTCTTCAACTTGCGAGCACCAGACGTGAGCTTTGAAGTTGTGGTTCTCCAATCCTGACCAACCAACTCCTCGAAGATACCGTGAACCCAACGTGTTTCTTCCTAACCCGAAGCGTTAGGGGCATCTTCGTTCGAGGCTGCATGAGGCTTTACTTCATTCGGCCCTGTGTTTTCTGAACCTTCTACATTTAGACGTTAACAACGCAACTTCAAAAGGCGTGGGCCAGGGGGCTAAGTGCTTTTGTTATCCCGGCACCATAAATTGGTGCAGAACCCCAACACT